>DASZUX010000708.1:0-2526 GCA_035547455.1 Chitinophagaceae bacterium | reverse complement strand
ACAGGTATGCCGCTTTCCTGCTTCTTGATGGTTGCCACTATCTGGCTCTCCGTAAATCTTGTTTTTTGCATAATTGACAATTTTTAAAATTAAAGATTTCTCTCTAATTCATAACTGCCGAACTTTGGGTACGTTTACAATGACAGGAAAGGGATTGTTATTAAGAAGGCCGACGGGACTGGCGATTACTCTATTCCACCTGATATCAATAATCTTAATCCCGCACCGCAAGGAGAATATCACATTAAAAATACAGGAGAGATAATAGTAAACCCTGATTTTACGTCCACATGGACGGTAAATAACACCAAGGACAGCACTATAGAAAATTATAAGAAATCAGGGTTTAGTAATTTTTCAGCTTAGCTGTATCGTTCAAACAAACTCACATTTTGAAAACTAAAACAAATTCGCCAACAAACAGGTTTGTAGCTTGCTGCCTATAAAATATTTACCTCTTTACAAGCAGAGGGTCGGCGGTTCGATCCTGTCAACTCCTGCTTAATAATCAAGTAGTGTTTAATCCAACCTTATATAATAATGCACGCTTCTACCCCCACCCTCAGAAATGAGTATTCCTAAATCAACTAATTCTTGTAAATCTCTTGTGGCCGTAGCTTTTGAGGTTTTAGTAACTGATACATATTTCCTGGCAGTCATTCCTCCTTCAAAACCATCAGGGGATTCAAGCATTCGCAGAACCACTTTTAATTGCCGCTGATTGAGTTTTTCCCTGTAGCGATCTAAGAATTTCACTTTTTTAAGGGTGAAATCTATTAGCTCTTTTGCGGCGATTTGAGCGTTGTAAATAACATGTACAAAATATTTTACCCAATCAGTAATTTCATTTTTTTGTTGAGCGGCTTTTAACGCATCATAATAAGCGTTTTTGTCCGATTCTATGGCTTGGGATAGGCTGAGCATTACAGGGCGCCCTATGGTTTGAGAAAGTGCCTTTTCGGCAATTGCTCTCCCTATCCTGCCATTGCCATCTTCAAAGGGGTGTATTGTTTCAAAATATAAGTAAGCAATCGCTGACCGGATAGGCGCTTTTTTAATTTCATTCTTTGCACCGGGGGCAGTGTCATTAAACCAGTTTATAAACCGTTTCATTTCTTCGGGAACTTTGCTTAATGGCGGTGCTTCAAAGTGTACCTTTTCTTTGCCTATAGGGCCTGAAACTACCTGCATCGGTTCAGGATGAGAACGCCATTCCCCAACCGCAATTCTTGATGATTGTCGTAATAGCATTTTGTGCCAGGCAAAGAGCATTTCCTCTGTCAATGATTCTTCATAGCTATCACGAACGGCGACCATCAATTCCCCTGCGCCTTGCGCTTTCTTGTCGTGAACGGGTAATTTTTCTGCGTTCAACCCTAGTTTATTTTTAATAGAGGACATGACATCCGGCCTGCTTAAAAACTCACCTTCAATAGCTGATGTTTTTATAGCCTCCGAAACCATTATATTAAGTAAGGTTTCGGTTTGAACATTATCTGGCAATGCTGTTAAAACGCCACTAACATGGCCCATCTCCTGTGCAATAGCGAGAAGTTCTTCTTCTATTTCCAAAGTTTCAAACTTGAAATCAGGCCAGTCTTTTTGTTGCCAATTGTAAGTCATGAGCCGATTATAAACTTTATTCGGCTCAAAAATAAACAAAAAATGAGCCGAATAGTCCAGTTATTCGGCTCACGCCCCAATTATAAATAGGTAGATATATGGTGTTAGATTCGATTTTATTTTTCCAAACACTAACTGCAGACATAAAATTTACTATCCAGTTTCATCTGCCTGCACAAGATGGCTTTGCCAGCAGTAAAATGGTTGCCTGCCCCGGCCGGTAACAATGTTATTAACACCGCCTGCTAAAATCGTTTTTTTACTTATAAGTACACAACCGATATTCGCAGTTGGAAAGTTGCTTAATATGGAATTGTCGTTTGATAACACAGAAGTTGCATTTGCCTATAAATCTGATAAAGAACTCAAAAGTGCCCGATGGCTTTTTAAAACCATGGATTTTTCATGGTTTGTGGCTGTAGGTACGCGGCTTACCCCTTTTTTAATGAAGACAGGCCTGCCTGTGCACGGCCTCATCCGCGCCACTATTTTTAAACAGTTTGTTGGCGGCGAAACGCTGGAGCAAACCAAGCAAACAGCAGGGCTGTTAAGCAAATATGGTGTGCAGGTTATATTAGATTACGGTGTGGAAGGAAAAGAAGGCGAAGCCAATTTTGATTATGCCGCCGACGAGTTTATAAAAGTAATTAACTATGCTGCCACCCAGCCTAATATTCCGTTTATAAGCGTCAAGGTTACAGGTATTGCCAGGTTTGGCCTGCTGCATACCTTAAACGATGCCCCGCGCCTGCGCAGTGGTATTCACGACCATGAAGAAGAGGTGGACGAATGGGACAGGGTGCGCGAACGTATGTACCGTATATGCGAAGCCGCCGCCGAAAAAGGCATTGGCGTATTGGTGGATGCGGAGGAAAGCTGGATACAGGACCCTGTTGACAGGCT
>DASZUX010000707.1:0-3305 GCA_035547455.1 Chitinophagaceae bacterium | reverse complement strand
GGTAATGCTAACCAGTAACACTCAATTAACTCAGGCAAAGTATGATAAACGCCATTATTAATTTATTAGTACCAAAAAAAGCAAGGAAGAAACGGCTGGGCTACGAGGATTATATTATTAACAATGCCCCGGACAATAATTTTGGTATAACAGGGGTAAATAATATCGAAATACTTAAAACTTTCCCGCTGGAAGAAGAATTGTATGCCCGGGTTGCTGCCTTAATTAAACAAGGTAACATACAGGCGCTGGAAAATATGACGATTGACAATAACCTGCTGGAAGATCTTACACTTATAACTTTTACCAACCAGGCAGGCGAACCCTTTGCAGCCATTATTTACGACAGCTATGAGGTTTGGCAGGAGCCTGTAGTGGTAGAGGTGTTTAAATTAAGTTAGATATGATTACAACCTTTTAATAATACCGTTTACATTTTACAATCAATACCAGGCTGGCTGTTATTTTATAAATAAATTCAATTTTTACCTGCTTACAACTTTTCGTACAAGGCTCTCAATTTTTCCCGTGTCATAACCTTTTCCCAATCCTTACCCAGGGCATTTTCCCATAAAGGCTTCAGGCTTAACGAAACGTTCATCATCGTCTCAAAATCCGCATCGGTAAGGCCTTTGCAAATGCCCTGTGGTATATCAATGTTATGCTTTTCTACCATGCGTTTAAATTCAGCGGCGCCTTCGGGGTAATATTCATCAAGATGGTTCATTACAATACAGTTACCAATGCCATGCCTGGTGCCAAGCAGGTATGACAACCCATAACCCACAGCATGCGCTACACCTACCTGGCTGTATGCAATGCTCATACCGCCTGCATAGCTTGCCATCATCAGTTTGTCGTCACTGCTTTCATCCCATGTGTCCTTTTCAAGAAAAACTTCGCGGCAAAGTTCAAGGGCCTTTTCGCCGTAGCTTTTGCTAAATTCGTTTAAATAAGTGCCCTCCAGGCTTTCAATACAATGTATATAGCAATCCATACCGGTATAAAAGCGCTGGTTAACCGGTGCATTGGCCGTAAGCTCAGGGTCTAACACCACCTGGTCAAAAGGGGTAAAGTCTGAATTCATCCCCAGTTTTCTTACCGGGCCGGTAAGCACAGTAGTGCGGCTTACTTCTGCCCCGGTACCGCTTAAAGTAGGTATGCCGGCTTTATATACACCCGGGTATTTTACAAGGTCCCAACCCTGGTAATCGGCAGAAGAGCCGGGGTTATTCATCATCAGTGATACAGCCTTGGCCAAATCCATAGTAGAGCCGCCACCTATACCAATAATACCGCTTATGGTGCCAAATTCCTCTTTTAGCTGTTTTGCAAGCGCATCTACCTGCGTTGTCTTGGGTTCGTATGTAACATCTGCAATCACAATTTTGTCTTTTCCGCGCAGTGGTATGCGGCTTAACAGAGGCTTGCCTTGAAAAAAGAAATCTACCAAAAATATCATTGGTGCATCGCCCTTGCGTTGCGGTGCAAGTATTTCATCCAACTGGTTAAAACTGCCCCTGCCATATACCACGTAGCTCACCATTTTAAAATTGCGGAACTGTGCCATACAAAAAAATTTGCGCAAAGGTATAGAATCATAGATAAGTGAATTGTTAATGAACAGGAGGCTTATTTACCGGCTTACCTGAAAAAATAAACGTAATATGTTAGGAAGAATATATCTTTAAACATCTAACATCACTCAAAAAAATTGCTGCTGTATGAACAGGAGAAGATTCGTGCAACAATCCGCCATAGGGGCGGGTAGCTTTTTAATTATGGATGGCCTTTTTGCCAAACCCAAGGGTAAAACTTATGGTTATAATGGCATGCTGTACACACTTGACACGGCATGGAGCAAGGCTAACCCTACACAGTTTCCTGTAAACGATTGCCACGAAATGGTGCAGGACAAACACCACCGTATACTTTTGCTGACCAATGAAACAAAAAACAATGTACTTATTTACAATACTAAGGGTAAGCTGCTGGATACCTGGGGGCACGAGTTTCCGGGCGCACACGGATTAACACTTCACAATGAAAACGGCACTGAATTTTTGTATATTACAGATACCGTGAAACACCAGGTATATAAAACCACGATGGACGGTAAAATACTGATGACATTAAACCCGCCCATGGATATTGGTATTTATAAAAAACAGGAAGAATTTGTGCCTACAGAAACCTGCATTGATGAAAATGGCGATATTTTTATTGCAGACGGGTATGGTGCGCAATACGTTTTGCAATACGACAGCGCCGGCAAATTGAAAAACCATTTTGCAGGCAGGGGAGACGGCGATATGCACCTGGATAATGCACACGGTATTTGCTTTGACAGGCGTACGCCTGGGCAGCTTACACTGATGATAACCGACAGGACGCGCAACTGTTTTAAACGTTTTACCCTTGATGGTAAGCTGCTGGAAGTTATACGCTTGCCCGGAGCTTGCGTTTGCCGGCCCGTAATTCATGGCGACCACCTGTATGCTGCCGTATTACGCTCGCCGGATTTGAGTGCTGAAGGAACCGGCTTTGTTACAATACTGGATAAAGACAATAAGGTGGTAAGCAATATAGGCGGCAGCGAACCAAAATATGTTGACGGCAAGCTGCAGCTTATGAGCCAAACAGAGAAGATATTTGTACACCCGCATGATGTTTGCGTTGATAGTGATTTAAACCTATATGTGGCACAGTGGGCATCCGGCAAGGTGTACCCTTATAAATTAAAAAGGGTATAAATACTGCAACTTAGCTATAGCACAATAATGAAAATCCCTTTAAAAACAATTACCGCTTGATGAAGCTGAAGAATATTGTTGCGGCATCTTTATTGCCATTAAATGTTTTGCTCCTGTTTTTCCTGGCTTTCTTCGATAATCTTGCCATTCCTGCATGGTTACAGGTGTTTGGCCGGTTGCACCCGCTGGTGTTACATTTTCCCATTGTGCTAATATTAACTTATGCTGTTGTGCTGCTGGCTACGCCGGTATCGCTAAAAAGCCCGGGGTATTGGCTCGCGCTGGAGGTATTGTTACTGGCTGCTGCGCTTAGCGCCGTTGTTACGGCATTGATGGGCGTTTTACTCGCCCGTGAACCGGGCTACGATGCCGATGCAATTGCACTGCACAAATACACGGGTGCTATTACTGCATTTGCTTTATTTGGCCTGTATGCTTTCCGCACAAAGTTGCGGCAGCGTATAATATTATCAAAATCACTGGTAGTATCTTGTGCCGGGATATTGCTATGGGCCGGCCACCTTGGCGGCGATATTACCCATGGCAATAATT
>DASZUX010000706.1:0-9545 GCA_035547455.1 Chitinophagaceae bacterium | reverse complement strand
ATATTGAGGGGCTGCTTACCGGCAGGCTGCTTATACCCGGCAGAATTTTACTGTGCATGGCTGCAGCAAAACACAGCAGCAATAATATATGGGCAATATGGAAAGACAGCAAAGACGCCATAGCCCTTATTGCCTTTAGCTTTGGGCTGGTAGCTGTGCAGTACACCTTTTTAGCAGCCATACGCGCCAGCAACGCGGCAACAGCAACCATATTACAGTTTACAGCACCGGCAACAGTAGCAGCTTACTATCTTATTACAGGTTATAAAGCCCCCAAAGCCCGCGAGGTACTGGTAATAATACTTGCCGCCACCGGTACGTTTTTAGTAGCCACGCACGGTAACATACACACCATTGTAATTTCACCGGAAGCGCTGGCATGGGGGCTGGCCAGCGCCATAGCGTTAGCCTATTATACCATACAGCCCATACGCATACTGCACAAATACAAACCCAATATTGTGGTAGGCTGGGGCATGCTGCTTGGCGGCATTGCTTTTTGCGGTGTACATGCCCCCTGGCTGGTAAGCGGCCAGTGGGATGCCTGGACGGTGCTCGACGTGGCCTTTATTGTAATACCCGGCGGTCTTATAGCCTTTAGCCTGTACCTGCGTGGTGTAAAACTGATAGGCGGCTATGTGGCGATGCTGCTCACCAGTTTTGAGCCCCTTACCGCCGCCGTCATAAGCATACTGTGGTTTCATGTACAGTTTGGCCTGCCAGAAGTAATTGGCGGCCTGCTGATAGTAAGTACTATTTTTTTGTTACCGAAGGGGAAGGAGGAGTGAGGAGTACCGTACGGGTATTTGTATATGTTTTAGCGCCCGTACAGCCGTATAGCAAGTGTTGAACCCCATCCGGGGTTCATATCCTCGCCATATTGCATCCACCGGGTTGCACCCAGGGCTATTCATATTTAACTCCTGCGGAGTTTGGTACAAGTATGTGTTATAGTATCCAGCCCTGAAAGGGCGTTATATATCAGCGATGGGTTTTTAACCCATCGGAACAAACGCACAAACGTTATTCAAAGCCCTGAAAGGGCGTAATCAATATGTAAGTGTAAAATATTTTCTCGCCGCCGATAGTGTCGTCACCGAGATCGAATTAGTCATGTTTTGTTGCAGGTGACAACACCTGCAACGGCGGTAAATCCGACTATATTAAACAATGCTAACCGTATATCACTACTTATCAAAAATACTTCAAGACTACCCTTTTTTCGAAATCGTTGGAGTCATCTAGATTTCGCCAAGCTAAATATGATCCAACAATGATGTAACCCAGTACCAATAAGAACCACAAGAGTTTTGCCATCGAGAATTGATAGCAATGTGCTTTTAAGTTAGGATACTGATATACAACACCAAAAACCATCCCCAGCAAAATTGCAAACACGGTATTAGTTTGTGTAGAATAAAAGTCCATTCGTCTTTGCGAAAAAAGGATTATTTCTTCATTGAAATTTTTGCGTAAGAGTATTTGATGATTAATATATATTTTTCGAGGTGCCTCAACTGTATAATCGCTATTGTTCCATCCGACTCCTGAATCTTGATTGCCAAAAGTCACAAAAATTTTCCGCAAATAAAGTTGTTCATAACCTTTCTTTGGAGGTAAAAAATCCCCCGCAACCTTTTTCCAATAAAATATCATAAGTATTAGGCGAACAACAGCTCTTGTAAGTGACGACAACATAAAACCTAACAGTGGTGATGAAATAACTGCAGCTAGAGCAGGTATCCAGATTGTTTTATCAGTTTGTGAAATGTCTATTGATACACTGGATAAAAAGTAAAGGATGTCACCACCCGATAACCAATAACTAAATAAAATGGCTAGGGGGAAAGCAATTCCTGTAAAGCTGAATCTTATTAATCTATCTTTCATTTGACATCGATTGTATCAAGAATAGATTGTGAAATTACCCTCTCCCTCCGTCAGACCGGAACGGTCAGATGGGGTGTAACGACATATTTTTTCTTCCTCCGCAATGACCAAATGACTTTTCTTCTTCCTGACATCCAGACTTTCGGTCTTCCGGACTACGACTTAATTCCTCAATGGTTTGCCCGTCTTCAAAACACTTTCAATACGTTGCAGGGTTTTCTTCTCCCCGCACAGGCTAAGAAAGGCTTCGCGCTCAAGGTCTAACAGGTATTGTTCACTTACAAGGGTAGGCTCACTAAGGTCGCCGCCGCACATTACAAAGGCAAGCTTTTTGGCAACGGTAACATCATGGTCGGTGGCATAGCCTGCGCGCCACATGCCGTTAATACCGGCATACAAAGCACCAAGCACGCTGCGGCCCAATACCTTTATATCGGTGCGCTGTATGGGCTGTACATAGCCCTGGTTATACATTTCAATTACCGCGTTTTTGGCTTCGCTTATACGGCGGCCTTGGTTCATTACAATTTCATCATGGCCTTTACGCAGTATGCCCATATCGTACGCTTCAAAACCGCTGGTAGCAACCTTTGCAGTGGCTATGGTAAAAAAACGGTTTTTCATGGTAATGGTCTCCGGCTCGTCTTCGTGCATTTCATCGGCAGCGCGTAAAGCAAACTCTTTGGTGCCGCCACCACCGGGTATAACGCCAATACCCGCTTCTACAAGACCGATATATGTTTCAGCAGCGGCAAATACTTTATCTGCATGCAGGTTCATTTCACAGCCACCGCCCAGGCATAAGCCGTGCGGGGCAACCACCACAGGTATGCTGCTGTAACGTACACGTATCATCGTGTTCTGAAAAAGACGTATGGCCATATCAAGCTCGTCATATTCCTGTTCCACCGCGAACATGAATATCATGCCCACGTTAGCGCCTGCGCTGAAATTAGGGCCGTCGTTGGCTATTACAAGGCCTTTAAAGCGTTCTTCGGCAACAGATATGCTTTTGTTCACCGCCTCTAACACCTCGCTGCCTATGCTGTTCATTTTAGTGTTCCATTGCAGGGCTACCACATCATCGCCAATATCATACAAAGCTGCATTGCTGTTTTTCCAAACTATTTTGTCTGTATAATTACTAAGGATGATTGGCGAGCCTCCCGCACCCTCCTGTTCCCCGGCGGGTGATGCAGTGGCAGGTGTGTATGTATGCGTAAGGGGCGAATAACTTAACCTTTCACCATTTTGCACTTTGTAAAAGCTTGTGTTGCCTTCAGCCAGCATTTCACCTACCCAGGGCGCTACGCTGTAACCCGCGGCCTTCATGGCTTCCACGGTTTTGGCAACACCCAGTACATCCCAGCTTTCAAATGCGCCAAGCTCCCAGCCAAAGCCGGCCATCATCGCGTCATCCACGCGGTATATTGCATCACTTATCTCCGGTATGCGGTGCGATATATAGCTGAACAGCGCATAATGAAACTGCCTGTAAAACTCACCAGCTTTATCCTGCCCCGCAACAAGTATTTTCAACCTCTGTTTTAAATCGTCTACGGGTTTGGCGGCTTCCAGCGTAGCAAATTTTGCTTTCTTGCGCGGTTCATATTCAAGTGTGTTTAGGTTCAGCACAAATATCTCTTTGTCTTTTTTTGTTTCTTCGGGGCTGCCGCTGGTTACGGGTAATTTTACCTTTTTAAAAAAGCCTTGTCCTGTTTTATCGCCCAGCCAGTTGCTGGCAACCATTTTCTCCAGCCAGGCAGGTATGGCAAACATAGCTTTGGCTTCGTCACCGGGGCAGTTTTGTGCAACACCTGCAGCCACTTTTACCAGGGTGTCAATACCTACTACATCTGCCGTTCTGAAGGTGGCACTTTTGGGCCTGCCTATAATGGGGCCGGTAAGTGCATCCACCTCATCAATCGTAAGGCCTGACTTTTCCATGCCGTTTAATATGCTCATCATGCCAAATACTCCAATGCGGTTGGCAATAAAGGCCGGTGTGTCTTTAGCAAGCACGGTGGTCTTACCTAAAAACACATCGCCATAGTGCATTAAAAAGTCAACAATGGCCGGGTCGGTATCTTTGGTAGGTATTATTTCTAATAATCGCAAATAACGCGGCGGGTTAAAAAAGTGTGTGCCGCAAAAATGCTTTTTAAAATCATCGCTGCGGCCCTGTGCCAGCATGTTGATGGGTATGCCGGAAGTGTTGCTTGTTATTAACGTACCTGGCCTACGAAACTGCTCCACACGCTCGTATACCTGCTGTTTAATATCCAGTCGCTCTACTACTACTTCAATTATCCAATCGCAGGCGGCAATTTCTTTCATGTTATCGTCAAAGTTGCCGGTGGTAATACGTTTTACCACGTCTTTTGTATATACCGGGCTGGGATTGGCTTTAAGTGCAGCCTGCAGTGCATCGTTTACCAGCTTGTTTTTGTCAGCGGGTTTAGCGGTAGCTTCAACACCTTTGGGTACAATATCCAGCAGCAGCACCTGTACGCCAATGCCTGCAAAATGGCAGGCGATACGGCTGCCCATTACGCCACTACCTAATACAGCAACTTTTTTTATAACACGTTTCATATAAGCAATTGAGGAATCATTAATAAAGAAAAATAGTTAGCTATGCAACTAATTTTACCCGAAGATAACATTTTTTAAAATTGCCGTATAGGTGAGGATAATTATTTTATGGTATATATTGTGCAGTATGACAGCCATGCAAAAAAGCGATGCTACAGCCATTTTTAACGTAGCTGTTAAAGCGGTAACACCTGCCAAACTTATGCCGCAATATCTTACCCTTGAAGGGGATACACTAAAGGCGTGCGGGCAAACATTTAATATAAAAACATGTGCAGGTATTTACCTGTTATGTGCCGGTAAGGCAGCAGCCGGGATGGCGGCAGTGGCGGAACACATATTAGGTAAAAACATAGCAGGCGGCCTGGTGGTAACCAAGCATAACCATGCTATGCCATTGCAATATTGCGAAACGATTGAAGCAGGCCATCCTGTTCCTGACGAGGCAAGCGTGCGTGCTGCCGCCGGGGTAATGGCATTTGTAAAGAATATACCACCCGGCAGTATATTACTCTGCTGCATAAGTGGCGGAGCCTCTGCGCTTTTAGGAGATATCACGGAGGGCATTAGCCTTGAAGACCTGCAAGCCCTGTCAACGTTATTATTGAAATGCGGCGCCAGCATACATGAAATAAATACGGTGCGCAAACATATAAGCACACTAAAAGGCGGCAGGCTTGTGCAACGCGCTAACGGAGCCACGGTGGTATCGCTTATAATAAGCGATGTGCTGGGGGATGATTTAAGTGTTATAGCCAGCGGGCTTACTGTTGGGGATAGCAGCACATTTGTTGATGCGTTTAGAATTTTAAAAAAATACGATTTGCATGATGATTGCCCCTTACCGGTAACACGGCATATTATAGAAGGCATGCGCGGGGAGTTACGGGATAACCCCAAACCCGGTGATGCAATATTTAATAACGTATATAATGCTATTATTGGCAATAACACCATGGCGTTGCAGGCGGCAGCAAGGCAAGCTGTACTGCTTGGTTATAAAGTGATTATTGCCGATGACAATATGCATGGTGACGCTGAAAAAGCCGCGCAGCAATTTGTAACGGCATTATTGCAGGGAGCACCTGCAAAACCCACCTGTTTTTTAATGGGTGGTGAAACGACAGTTCAGGTAAAAGGCAAGGGCGAAGGTGGCCGTAACCAGCATTTTGTACTGGCTTGCATTAACGAACTGGTAAAGCAAAAGGTACCAGGTAACAGGTGGCCGGTAATACTCTCCGGCGGTACCGATGGGACAGACGGCCCGACCGGTGCTGCGGGGGCTTTTATATTTTGTGAAATGTTTGAAGAGATAAAAAAATTGGGCCTGCAACCTGCAGAATACCTGGCCAACAATGATGCTTACCATTTTTTTAAACAGCTAAACGCCTTGCTGGTAACGGGCCCTACACACACGAACGTGATGGATATAGTGGTTGCAATTACAGGATAGCGGTTAAAAAGCACGGAAACAGGGGCTTTTGAAGAAATATTTTTGCTGTTAGATTTGGTGGTTTGAAAAATTTATATACTTTTAACAAATGTTTAGTGCAAACATAACACTGAACAACGGACCTCTTCGATTGCTATGACCATAATAAAGCTCCAGCATCCCAAGCCGGAGCTTCGTTTTTTGCGTACCTGTTAAAAACAATAATTGTTTATATTGGCTGTATTCACATAATGTAAGCCTGTTTACTAATTTACCTGTTTTGGCAGGGCATGTATAAACCAGCCTTGAAAAATGTTTTATAACGTAATAAAAATACAAAACCCCTGTAATGCAGGGGTTTTGAGTAAACGTTATATACATCAGCAGTATTGCTGTTATGTTATGCAACACCTTCCGCCTTCATGCTTTTTTGCATCCTTTTACGCTCTTCTTCATCAAGCATTACTTTACGCAGGCGTATTTTTTTGGGTGTAACCTCAATGCACTCATCCTGCTGAATATATTCCATGCATTCTTCCAGCGTCATTTGTATTTTGGGTACAATACGTACTGAATCATCGCTGCCGCTGGCGCGCATATTGGTAAGCTTTTTACCTTCTGTAGCATTTACTACAAGGTCGCCGGGTTTAATATGTTCGGCAATTATCTGGCCCACGTAAACATCTTCACCCGGGTCAACAAAAAATGCCCCTCTGTCCTGCAACTTATCAATTGAGTAAGCTGTGGTAGCTGCCTGGTTTTTGCTTATAAGCACACCATTGTTACGGCCGGGTATGGGGCCCTTCCAGGGTTTATAATCAATAAAGCGGTGAGCCATAACAGCTTCACCGGCGGTAGAAGTAAGCATTTGACTGCGCAGGCCTATTAAACCCCTTGAAGGTATCTCAAACTCAAGGTGCTGCATTTCGCCCTTGGTTTCCATTACATGCATTTCACCTTTGCGTTGTGTAACAAGGTCAATTACCTTACCACTGTATTCAGCAGGTACATCTACCACAAGCGTTTCGTATGGCTCGTGCTTTTTTCCGTCAATATATTTTACCAGCACCTGCGGCTGGCCTACGGTAAGTTCATAACCTTCGCGCCGCATAGTTTCTACCAGTACGCCCAGGTGCAATATGCCGCGGCCGTACACCAAAAAGCTATCGGCACTGTCAGTGTCTTCTACGCGCAGGGCTAAGTTTTTTTCTGTTTCTTTCATCAGCCTGTCACGCAGGTGGCGGCTGGTAACAAATTTGCCGTCTTTACCAAAGAAAGGAGAATTATTGATGCTGAACAGCATGCTCATCGTAGGCTCGTCAACGCTTATTACAGGCAATGCTTCAGGATTGTCCACATCGGATATGGTATCACCAATGTTAAAGTCTTCTAACCCTACTACAGCACAAAGATCGCCGGCGCTTACTTCGGTTACTCTTTTCTTGCCCATCCCTTCAAACACATACAACTCTTTTACACGCATGCGTTTTATTTCGCCGTTGGTTTGCATTAAAGCAATGGGCTGGTTTTCTTTTATGCTTCCGCGCGCTACTTTGCCAATGGCAATACGGCCAAGAAACGAAGAATAGTCCAGCGAGGTTATCTGCATTTGCAGAGGGCCTTCCGCAACAACAGGCGGCGGCACATGTTTCAGAATACCGTCGAGCAGGGGGGTTATATCTTCTGAAGGAGTAAGCGAGTCATTAAACCATCCATTTTTACCACTGCCGTAGTAGGTAGGAAAATCAAGTTGCTCTTCAGTAGCATCCAGGTTAAAAAAGAGTTCAAATACCGCCTCATGTACCTCATCAGGGCGGCAGTTGGGTTTATCAACCTTATTAATAATAACAATAGGTTTTAAATTAAGCTGCAATGCTTTTTGCAGTACAAAACGCGTTTGCGGCATAGGGCCTTCAAAGGCGTCTACCAATAGCAGCACCCCGTCGGCCATTTTTAAAACACGTTCCACCTCTCCGCCAAAATCACTGTGGCCGGGGGTATCAATTACGTTAATTTTAACGTCTTTATATTTTACTGCAGCGTTTTTACTGAAGATGGTAATGCCGCGTTCGCGTTCCAGGTCGTTGCTGTCCATTATCAGTTCGCCTGTTTCCTGGTTGTCGCGAAACACTTTGGTGGCATGTAAAATACGGTCAACCAGGGTAGTTTTACCATGGTCAACGTGTGCTATTATAGCAATGTTACGAATATCCATAAAGGCCTGTTGATCCCTTAGTTACGGGATATATTTTGATTGAATAAATAAGCGACTTATTGTCATCTTTTCGTATGGCAAAAATCAATCAGCGCGCAAAGGTACGTATTTGCAGCCGGAGGGCAATAAATAAGTGAGATTAAATGAATATGAAGAAGCCGGGAATTGCTTAAGTTGTTTACATATATCTTGTACAGGTGACGCTGAAATAAAAACCCCGGAGTTAATTTCCCCGGGGCTTAATTATAGTTTAAGGAGGTTGACCTACTTTCCCAGTTTCTTCTTTAAATTCTCGTCCAGCGCATCTAAAAACTCTTCAGTGTACAAATAGTCTTTACCATGCTCAACGTTGGGTTTTATAGTAATGGCCAGGTCTTTGGTCATTTTACCGCTTTCCACGGTTTCTACACATACCTGCTCCAAAGCATGACAAAAATTTATTAATTCCTGGTTGCTGTCAAGTTTGCCACGAAATTCCAGGCCTCTTGTCCATGCAAAAATAGAGGCAATGGGGTTGGTAGAAGTCGGCCTGCCCTTTTGGTGCTCACGGTAGTGGCGGGTAACAGTACCGTGGGCAGCTTCTGCTTCCATCACGGTACCATCAGGTGTAACCAGCGTACTGGTCATTAAACCAAGGCTGCCAAAACCCTGCGCCACGGTATCGCTCTGTACATCGCCATCGTAGTTTTTGCAGGCCCATACAAAGTTGCCGTTCCACTTAAGCGCGCTGGCCACCATGTCGTCAATCAGGCGGTGCTCGTAAGTAATACCGGCTTCATCAAACTTAGCTTTAAACCCGGTTTGATATATGTTTTCAAAAATATCTTTAAAACGGCCATCATATTTTTTAAGTATGGTGTTTTTAGTGCTCAGGTACAAAGGCCATTTTTTAATTAATGCCTGGTTAAAGCAAGCACGCGCAAAACCCTTAATACTTTCGTCTGTATTGTACATAGCCAATGCAACACCATCACCTTTAAAATTGTACACTTCATACTCCTGTACTGTACCGTCCTCGCCCTCAAACTTAATGGTAAGCTTCCCTTTGCCTTTAGTTACAAAGTCGGTAGCGCGGTACTGGTCGCCAAAAGCGTGGCGGCCAATGCAGATAGGGGCTGTCCAGTTAGGCACAAGGCGCGGCACATTATTGCACACGATAGGCTCCCGAAACACTGTGCCATCCAAAATGTTACGGATGGTGCCGTTGGGGCTCTTCCACATTTGTTTCAGGTTAAATTCCTTTACACGGGCTTCATCAGGTGTAATGGTGGCGCACTTTACACCCACGCCATATTGCTTAATGGCATTAGCCGCATCAATTGTCACCTGGTCGTTCGTGGCATCACGGTATTCAATGCCAAGGTCGTAGTACCTGAGGTCAACATCAATATACGGAAGAATGAGTTTTTCTTT
>DASZUX010000705.1:0-1882 GCA_035547455.1 Chitinophagaceae bacterium | reverse complement strand
AGACTAAAGATGAGCCGCTTACCATAAACGATTTTTATGGTATGTACACCGGCTACCCGTTTAAATATAATGCGGGTTTTAACAGCAGTGATACCATGCTTAAAAAAATACTGGAAACAGGCTGGCGTACTGCCCGGCTGGATGCACAGGAAACATATATGGATTGCCCCTATTATGAGCAGTTACAGTACGTGGGAGACACGCGCATACAGGCATTAGTGACTCTGTTTAATAGTGGGGATGACAGGTTGCCGCGCAATGCTATAAGCCAGGTATATAATTCACTAATGCCGGAAGGCATAACACTCAGCCGTTACCCTACAGCCAACCCGCAGGAAATACCCACTTTCTCGTTAATCTGGATTAGTATGCTGCATGATTACTATATGTACCATGGCGATACCGCTTTTATACAAAAGAACCTGCGCGCTTCAAGAATGATTCTTGATTTTTTTCACGACAGGCAGATAACGGATGGAAGCCTGCGTAACGTACCTTACTGGATATTCAGCGACTGGTGCAATGGTAAGGGCTGGCACGATGGTATTGCACCCACTGGTAAAGACGGGTCATCAGCGATGCTTGATCTGCAATTATTGATGGCCTACGAAATGGCTGCCGATTTGGAACACCAGGTAGGCTTACGTGAACTTGCAGCACAGTACGATAATGAGATTAGCAAGCTTAAGCAAAGTATTACTGCCAATTACTGGGATGCCGGTAAAGGCCTGTTTGCTGATACGAAAGATAAAGACTGTTACAGCCAGCATACCGGGGCTCTTGCTATACTTACCGGCATAAAAACAGGGGCACAGGCAAGGACGCTGGCACAAAAACTGATGGATGACAACACGCTCAGCAAGGCCTCGGTATATTTCCGTTACTATTTATATCGCGCATACGACGTTGCAGGATTAGGCGATAAATACACAGACCTGCTGGGTATTTGGAAAAAGAATCTTGAAATGGGTATGACAACCTGGGCGGAAATAGATGATATTAACCGTACCCGCAGCGACTGCCACGCCTGGGGCAGCAGCCCCAATATTGAGTTGTACCGTATTGTGTTGGGCATAGACAGCGATGCTCCGGGGTTTAACAAGGTAAAGATTGAACCGCATTTAGGCAATTTAAGATATGCCGCAGGGTATATTCCCCATCCACAGGGAAGAATAGGTGTCTCTTATGAATATGATGGCGTAGCTGCCAAATGGACTGCTATTGTAAACCTGCCGGTTAAGGTAACGGGTACACTTGTGTGGAAGGGTAAAGATTATACACTAACAGGAGGAGTTACAAAAATTATGCTTGAATAAATTTTGCTGCCTTTTGGGATAATAGCAAATTGGTAACACCGGCATTGGCCTTTTTTTTGCAACTTTATGGTACGTTACTAATCAACACATTATGCAACCGGGAGGCCCGATAAAAGTAATAATTACCGGCGTTACAGGCATGGTAGGGGAAGGTGTGATGCACGAGTGCCTTCAACACCCGGCCATTAGCGAAGTATTGGTGATAAACAGGAAAGCAAGTGGCTTTACACACCCGAAACTGAAAGAAATTCTTCACAAAGACTTTTTTAATATAGCACCGGTGGAGCAACAGCTTGCCGGCTATGATGCCTGCTTTTTTTGCCTTGGCGTAACATCCTTAGGCAAAAAAGAAGCTGAATATTACGACCTTACTTATACGCTTACCATAACTTTTGCAGAAACATTATGCCGGGTTAATAACAATCTGGTTTTTTGCTATATATCAGGCGCCAGTACCGACAGTACAGAAAAAGGCCGGGTAATGTGGGCGCGGGTAAAAGGCAAAACTGAAAATGACCTGATGAAAATGCCTTTTACAATGGTATACAATTTCCGCCCGGGTTACC
>DASZUX010000704.1:0-6319 GCA_035547455.1 Chitinophagaceae bacterium | reverse complement strand
ATATTGATAGAGTGATTTTCATACTTGATGGAATTTTATTCCCATTTGCATGAAACGTGGCAGGCTGAAAGAAGTTTATGTTAAAGTTGTTAAAATGAAGTGAAAGGCAGTTGTTTGCCAAAGGCCTGGTATTACAAAAGCACGTATTCCCCCTTTTCATTTACTGAAATTAGCGGCAACCTTTTTTCTTTTTCAAAATAATCATACACCTCTTTAAGCCTTGTAGCAAATTGCTGTAAATCACCATCCGTACGCTCAACCTTGTTTAAATAATCCACACTGGTTTTATTGCTGAACTTAACGGGAAAAATATGTACCGGTATAAAATCTTCCCCACTGGCTTTTGCATTTGCTGCCAATACATACAGTTCCTGAATTTGCCCGTCCATAATAGGTATGCAACCTACCGTAATGCAACTGCCGTGTATATAAATACCGCCCCCGGGCCTTAGCGAATCACTCAATAGTTTGTCTGATTCATTGGGGTAATTAAGTTTTAAAGCAAGCGTGTATTCGCTTTTGGGATTAAATTCTGTTATATAATAAAACCCTTCAGGTACCTGGTAATCACCTTCAATACGTTTTGGCCCCAGTGAGCCCGCCATAGCGCAAACCTTGTAAGTTTTAAAAAGCTTATATTCCTCATTACTGTTGTTGCGTACCCAAACTTCAAGCTGGCTGTCGTACTTAAAGCTGCGTATATATATTTGTCTGGCAGGCCATTCAAGTCCCATGGCCGCAAACTGCTTTTTTAAAGTATCTTCTTTTTGCTTAACGGCAAACGCAACATGCGGGTATTTTTTTTGTGTTTCTATAAAAGAAGGCTGGGCTACTGCCTTTACAATAAATAAAATGCCCAGCAGGGTAGTAATTGCAATTTTCATGGCGCAAAAATATCTATTTAACAATAATACATGCTTAATTACAAGTTAAACTGAATATTGTTTCGTTTATTGTATGTTGAAAATATTTTATACGTCGGCCAGGTTATCCACACACCACCAAGCTATAAATTGCCTCTGGCCTCCTGCTCCCGCTCAATCGCTTCAAACAATGCTTTAAAGTTGCCTTTGCCAAAGCTTTTAGCGCCTTTACGCTGTATTATTTCAAAAAATAAGGTTGGCCGGTCTTCTACCGGTTTGGTAAATATTTGCAGCAGGTAGCCTTCATCATCCCTGTCAACCAGTATGCCGAGGTCTTCAAGCGATGCAATATCCTCGTCAATAGCACCTACACGCTCCCGGAGCTCTGCGTAATACACGGAGGGAATCTTTAAAAACTCAACTCCCCTGTTTTGTAATTGTGTTACAGTGTCTACAATATTGTTGGTTGCAAGGGCCACATGCTGGCAACCTTCTCCATTATAAAAATCAAGAAACTCCTCTACCTGCGACTTTTTTTTACCTTCCGCAGGCTCGTTAATGGGAAATTTTACAAAGCCATTGCCACTACTCATCACCTTGCTCATAAGTGCGGAGTATTCTGTAGATATGTCATTATCATCAAAAGACAGGATGTTCCTGAAACCCATAACATCTTCGTAAAACTTTACCCATTTATTCATCTGGCCCCAGCCAACGTTACCCACGCAATGGTCAACATACAAAAGCCCTGTACCGGGAGGGTTGCAGACTGTCTTCCATTCCCTGAAACCCGGCATAAAAACCCCGTTATAATTCCGGCGCTCTATAAACAAATGCACGGTATCGCCGTAAGTATGTATTCCGCTCATAACCAATTCACCGGCGTTATCTTTTAGTGTTACGGGGGCTAAAAAACTTTTACCACCTCTTGCTGTTGTTTCCTCCCACGCATTAGCTGCATCCGGTACGCGCAAGGCAAGCATTTTTACACCGTCGCCATGCTTTGCTACGTGTTGCGCTATAGCATTATCCCCTCGCAGCGCCGTGGTAAAAACAAAAGTTAATTTATCCTGCCTTACTGCATAACTCACATGGTCTTTAACGCCGGTTTCAGGGCCTGAATAGGCAAGGCTTTGAAAGCCAAATGCCGATTTATAAAAGTAGGCCGCCTGTTTGGCATTGCCTACATAAAACTCTACGTAATCTGCACCTTCAAGAGGCAGGAAATCAACGGCTAATTGGGCTGGCTTTATAGCATCAGCCGATACCTTATATGACATAACAAATAGTTTGGATAGATGTAATAATTTGATGGTGCAATATTGCGGCGCCTACCCGCCAATTGTATGTAACGGGGCGGATTTCCAGGCTGGTTCAGGGCGCAGGCGTTTCGCGCAACAGGAAGTAATTGGCGCGTACATCGTTAAATCTCTTGTGGGGATAATCCGGCTGCATCGTATTACAAAAATAATGCTATTTAAAGTTTTTGTTATGGCATTTCTTGTTCAGGTAATAAATGGCTAATCGCTATCTTCGCCCTATGAAAGTTGGAATACTTGGCGGCGGGCAGCTTGGCCGTATGCTGCTGCAGGCAGCAGCTAATTATGTTGTGGAAACATACGTACTGGAAAACGATAATAACGCCCCTGCCGCACACCTTTGCCATCATTTTATAAAAGGGGATATACAGGACTTTGAAACAGTGTATAATTTTGGCAAACAGGTAGATGCCCTAACCATTGAAATTGAAGCTGTAAACGTTGATGCGCTTGAGAAACTTGAAGCAGAAGGGGTTAAAATTTATCCAAACCCTGCAGCTATAAGAACTATTAAAAACAAGATTACTCAAAAAGAATTTTACAAATCAAAGCAAATTCCGTCGCCGCAATTTATTGTAACAAAAAACCTTTATGAACTACAGCAGCACACATCATTTTTACCTGCCGTACACAAAATTGGCATGGGTGGTTATGATGGCAAAGGGGTGCAGCTATTACGCAGTGAAAAAGATTTAGATAAGGCCTTTGATGCTCCATCGGTGCTGGAAAAAATGGTGAATATAAAAAAAGAAATCGCCATGATTGTTGCTATGAACAGCAAAGGTGAAACAGCTATTTACCCGCCCGCAGAAATGGTATTTGACCAGGCATTAAACCTGTTGGATTACCAGTTAAGCCCTGCAGAATTGCCCGAAAACGTATTGTGGAAGATAGAAGCCATTGCCATACGTGTAGTAAAAGAGCTTGGCAGCCCCGGCCTGTTTGCCATTGAACTGTTTGTTGACAGGAATGATGATGTATTTGTAAACGAAACAGCCCCCCGTGTACACAACAGCGGCCATCATACCATTGAAGCAAATTACAGCAGCCAGTATGATATGCTGTGGCGCATTATTTTAGGCTACCCGCTGGGCTGTACGGATGCAATTCTGCCGGCAAGCATGGTTAATCTTATTGGCGCAGAAGGGCACACCGGCGAAGCACTGTATGACGGGCTTGACGAAGTGCTTAAAATGGAAAACGTTTTTGTACACCTTTATGGCAAAAAACAAACAAAACCCGGCAGGAAAATGGGGCATGTAACTATTGTTAACCGCGAAAGAAGCGACCTTACCTATAAAGCACATAAAATTAAAAATATACTTAAGGTAGTAAGCAGCAAAAAATAATAGCAGGCGGTTACCAGCTAAACTCGTTATACAAACAATTGATGTTTTAACTAAACCACAGATAATATGGATGTTGGCATTATTATGGGCAGCGACAGCGACCTGCCGGTTATGCAGCAGGCGGCAGACATACTGCAGCAATTTGGCATACCTTATGAGCTAACCGTGGTTTCTGCCCACCGCACACCGTTGCGCATGGTAGAGTATGCTTCCACTGCAAAAAACAGGGGCTTAAAAGTTATTATTGCAGGTGCCGGGGGCGCAGCACATTTGCCCGGCATGGTTGCTTCCATAACACCGCTGCCGGTTATAGGGGTACCGGTAAAATCTTCCAACAGTATTGACGGTTGGGACTCTGTATTATCTATACTGCAAATGCCCAATGGCATACCTGTTGCCACCGTTGCCCTGAATGCAGCAAAAAATGCAGGTATTTTGGCCGCTACTATTATTGGGGCTTTTGACAAAACTATCGGCAATAAAGTAGAAGCCTATAAAAAGAAACTGGGTGATGAGGTACTGGTAAAAGCCGGTAAACTTAAGAATGAGGGCTGGCAAAACAGTTTTGACAAATAAGCTGCTATTGTTTAATGCTTAATACACAAAATTGCTGTTCAAGGCTTAATGAATTGTCAAGCAACAATGTAATAACACCACCGCCATACCTTGCATAAAAACCAGACAGGCTTTCCACTCTTTCCTGCAGGTTACCATTGGGAAATAAAGCGGCCTTGAGTTTTTGTATCTGCTCCAGTTGTACCGAAAACTTTCTTTTTTCGGCGCTTTTCATCTTCTTCTCCAATTGCAGTAAACGCTTTACAGCTTTTGCTTTAAGTGCATCTACGTGCCCTGATAATGTACTGTCTATGTTTGCTGCCATTACTTTAATGCCCTGGTAAAAATCCTGTACCTGCATTAACTGGCCGTTTAATTCAAACTCGTTGAGAGACTGCCTTTGCACAATTAGTTCAAGCAGTTCCTGTTCTGGCTTAAAAATATCGGCAGTATTAAAACCCATTGCTGCTATTTTTTTATTCCATTGTTCATCCATCAACAGGAATGAATTACGCAATACCAGTACGGGGTAAGGAATACTTACCGCTTCAAATACTTTTTTAAGTTCAATCCAATATGCAAGTTCGCCTCCACCTCCTATAAAAGCAATGTTAGGCAGTACAGTTTCCTGGAAGGCGCCACGTAAAATAACATTCCCGCTAAATCTTTCAGGGTGTGCATCCAGCTCAATTAAAAGATTTTCAATAGTCCATTCAAGCTGCAGCGCCTTAACACGGTATTTATCATTTTCCTTTTCAATGCGCTCCCGCTTATTATCCAGCAAATAAAAAAGATTTAACTCCCTGCCACCAGCCTGCACCTTGTAGTGTTCTTCCAGCTTGCTGATGGTTTGGCTAACCGCGGTATGCGAAAAACCCTCTATTAACTCTTTTGACACAACAGCATTAAAAGACCTTTTTAGGCTGGCATTATCGGGCACAAGCACTATAAGCCCCAATTCGCCAAACAGCCTGTTTACCAGTTCCAGCGTTGCCTGCTGTATAGTAATGCCCTGCCGGTAACATTGCCTGAAAATTTCAATTAATTGCTGCCCGTGGGGCGTTACGCCCAACTGCCCGTTAAGTTCATGTATTAGTGCAATAAAAGCTGCGTCCACTTTCATCCTTCCAACAGCGCCGGTTTGTTTTGTTTGCCAGGTATATTTTCTGCCGTTTACGGTAATACTGCCCAATTCATCTAAATCAGCATCTTCGCTACCCATGTAATATACCGGCACAAACTTATAGTCCGGAAATTGTTGGCTAAGGTATGCGGCCAGCCGTATGGCATGCAGTATTTTATACACAAAATATATGGGCCCGGTAAATATATTTGGCTGATGAGCAGTAGTTACTGTAAAGGTTGTATTGTGGGAGAGGGAATAAATATTCTCTTTCAGCAACGCGCTTTTTTCAAGACCGCTATATTGGTTATTAAGCTCAGCTACAAGCAATTGCCGGTTTTGCGGAAATTGCTTTCGTGCCTCTATCGCGTCTTTTATGCCCTGAAGGTTTACCGCGTGCCTGTAAAAAGGCTGTATGGTTTCTGCTTCTTCTAAATAATCGGTTACAATTTTTGAAAATGCCCCTGTTAAATGATAAGGTATTTGAGTACAATCTGCCTGCATAAAAACTATGCGTTAATGGTACGAAATAAACACATTACCGCCAATGTATAAAACCGCCGGTAAAGTTACTTCGCAAATCGAAAGCAAACCCGGTTTACATTACAACTTCCCCTTCCAGGTCGTAATCGTATGCTTTTATAATTTTTGCCTGTACAAATTCGCCAACAGGCAGCTTTTTATCCGAAGCAATTACTACTTCGTTATCCACCTCCACGCTGTCAAATTCAGTTCTTCCAAGATACCTGCCGGCTTCCTTTTTATCAATAATTACTTTAAAAATTTTGCCAACTTTTTCAAGGTTTTTCTCATAGCTTATCTCCTGCTGAACTTCCATAATCTCCTGCGCACGTTGTTGCTTTACCGCAGCCGGCACATCATCTGTAAGCGCGTAACCTGACGTACCCTCTTCATGGCTGTAAGTAAAAATACCTACACGGTCAAACCGCTGTTGCTGTAAAAAGTCTTTTAATTCTGCAACATCATCTTCTGTTTCACCGGGAAAGCCGGCAATCAGTGTGGTGCGCAGGCAAATACCCGGGTTCTTATCCCTTATTACAGCAATAAGCTCTTCCATTTCTGCGCGGGTGCTTTGGCGGCGCATGGCTT
>DASZUX010000703.1:0-9788 GCA_035547455.1 Chitinophagaceae bacterium | reverse complement strand
GTGCAATAGTGCCATCATGCCGCATTTTATAAACACTGTCGTCCAGCATAATCATTTCACCATCCAGTGTGTTAAAGGTGCCAATGCCAAAGTTGCCTTTTTGCTTTAGCTGCCCAAACGTAAGGTTGCCATCGTATATACCTGCCTGTAATGCATCCATAATAGAATACTGGTACATGAAGTCGGGTGGAATATGGGAATTACCTTTTGCAGCAGCACTTATATGATTGGCGCTGTTGCAGGACATGCCCAATATGATAGTTAAGAATGCACAGATATTTTTCATGAATTGAAAGTAAACAAAATATAAGCTTCATGTGTATCCCGGCGGCCTTGTTACAGGGGTGACGCATTAAAATGGCTGAAGGCTATGCTTTAAGTCTATATTTCCATTTTTTGATATCACAGAGGGATATTTTTTGGAAAGAATCAAGTGAAAATGTGCAAAATGGATTTCTGATCGAGCGTTTCGGGGTTGTTTTGTTCGCCGTTCTACTCACAAATTGATCTTGAAGCTCAAAAAAACACCTAAAATATTTTAATGCGTCACCCCCGGCGGCCTTGTTATGAGCTATTACGATTTTATATAATACTTGTTATCTTTATTCCTTATGAAGCAATTTTTTCCATATTTTATCATATTAGCCTTGCTGGCCGGTTGTGGCCAGAACGAAGGAGACAAAGAAGTTAACTCAGTAATTGGCAAGGGGCAAATGCCCAATATGGCAAAAAGCAAAAATGGCGATTTACACCTTGTATATGGCATTGGTGACAGTATTTTGTACCAGTCGTCTGGAGATGGAGGTAAAACATTTTCGTCCCCCTTCCTGGTTAGCGTTCTGCCTGGATTGTATGATTTTGCGACCCGCGGGCCTCAAATTGCCAGCACTGATAAAGGTGTAACAATCATTGCCGGCGATAGGTCAGGAAACATTTACTCCTTCCTGAAAAGGGAAGACGGGACATGGATTAAAACAGGTAAAGTTAATGATCGCGATACAGTAGCCAAAGAAGGATTGATGGCCCTGGACGGTGACGGCAATGAACTATTTGCTGTATGGCTTGATATTCGCGGAACCAACCGTAATAAGATAGTAGGCGCGGCATCTTTCGATGGGGGCAAAACCTGGCTGACCAATAAGATTATATATACATCGCCTGATTCCGTTGTTTGCGCATGCTGCAAACCCTCGGTTGTTGTTAAGCATAGCCAGGTTTCAGTCATGTTCAGAAATTGGCTGAATGGTAACAGGGATCTGTATTTGATATCGTCTAATGACGGTGGTAACAATTTTGGGGAGGCAGGAAAATTAGGAGAATCCAGTTGGGCGTTAAACGGCTGCCCGATGGACGGGGGAGCAATTGCACTTTCTCAAAAAGATAAACCACAAACAGTATGGCGGCGGCACGACACAATTTTTGCATGTGAACCCGGGAAGAAAGAAATTGCAATTGGCAGAGGTGCCGGCTGCACGATAGACAACTTTAACGATAAGACCTTATATGTATGGAACGAAGCCGGCGATATTGTTTGTTTGCTGCCGGGAGGAATAAAAAAAGATCTTGGTAAAGGCAGCAACCCCGCAATAAAGGCGGTTGGTGATAAACTTACCTGTATTTGGGAAAGCGCGGGTGAAATTCACCGGGCGCAAATAAACATATAGAAAACAGCATAATACATTATACAATAAAAAAGGGACATAGCTTTTTGCTTACTATGCCCCTTTTTTATATATTGCTGTTATATCAGCTCTTGCTAACCACGCCCATCTTTCTTAACAGTTTCCTGTTGGCTCTTTTGTGGGTAAGGTTATAAAACATTGCATAAATAATAGGCAGTATGAGCAATGTTAAAATGGTTGAAGTAATAAGGCCGCCTATAACTACTGTAGCAAGGGGCTTTTGTGACTCAGAACCAATACCAGTTGAAATAGCAGCAGGCAATAACCCTATAGCTGCCATCAGCGCCGTCATAACTACGGGCCTTATTCTTGACACCACGCCTTGCTTTATTGCTTCATCCAGGTGCATTTTTGCTTCGAGGTTCTTCCTGAACACACTTATTAATATTACCCCGTTTTGTATGCAAATACCAAATAAAGCAATGAAGCCAATGCCGGCGCTGATACTGAAGTTCATGCCGCGTACATGCAGGGCAAGGATGCCGCCAATAAGCGCAAAAGGTACGTTAAGAATAGTAAGCAAGGCATCTTTTACATTGCCGAAAGTTATAAACAGTAAAAGGAATATGCCGAGCAAACACAAGGGCACTACCTGGGTTAACCTTTTGCTGGCGCGTACCTGGTTTTCAAACTCGCCATTCCAGGTAGTAAAATATCCTTTTGGCAGTTTTATGCTTTGCAGTACTTTTTGCTGCGCTTCGGCAATTGTGCTGCCAAGGTCGCGCTCACGCACGGAGAATTTTACGCCAATATACCTGCTGTTATTATCGCGGTAAATAAATGCCGGGCCTGTAAGTGTACGTATGGCAGCAATTTCACTTATAGGGATTTTAGAGCTGTCCTGCGTAGGCACCATTAACCGTTTTATTTTGTCTTCGGTATCACGGAAATCTTTCTGGTACCTTACACGTATATCAAATTTTCTTTCCCCCTGGTACAATTGTGTTGCTGCCTTGCCGCCTATGGCCATTTCAATAACCGCTTCTGCATCTGCCGTATTTATGCCGTACAGCGCCATCTTCTGCTGGTCAAGCTCAATCCTGAATTCAGGCTGCCCGAGGTTTCTTAAAATACCCAGGTCTTCAATGCCCCTGACTGTTGATAGCCGGCTCTTTACCAGCTCTGCCAGGCTGTCAAGTGTTTGAAAATCCGGCCCAAAAATTTTAACGGCCATAGCTGCATTTATACCTGCAACAGCTTCTTCCACGTTATCGCGTATCGGCTGAGAATAGTTAAATACTACGCCAGGTATTTTTCGCAACTGCTCGTCCATAGCCTGTATGAGCGAATCTTCTGAAACACCGCTTCTCCATTCTTTTTTTGGCTTTAGGTCAACCTGTATCTGCACATCAAAAAAACCTTTGGGATCCGTACCGTCATTCGTCCTGCCCACCTGCGAAAGTGTTTGTTTCACTTCAGGATATTTGCGTATTATCTGCAGCATTTTATCAGATACCCCTACGGCCTGCGGCAGGCTGGAACTCATAGGCAGCTCACTTTCTACCCAAAGCGCACCCTCATTAAGCGCGGGCAGAAACTCTGTGCCAAGAAATTTTGCAGAGAAGAAAGTAGCACCCATAAACAGTATTGCTATTAAAAGGCTGGTTTTGGGATACTTATAGGTTTTTACAAACAGGCGGCGAATGTTATTCTCAAAAAAAGCTACTACTATATTATGTTTTTCCCTTACGTTTTTCCGCAGCAATATGCTTGACAAAGCAGGCACAAGGGTGAGCGTGAATAACAAGGCACCCAACAACGCAAATCCTAATGTGTAAGCGAGGGGAGAGAACATTTTGCCCTCGACTTTCTGAAAAGAGAATATAGGTATTAAACAGGTAAGGATAATGACTTTTGAGAAAAATATAGGCTTACCCATTTCGGTACCAACCTGTTTAAAAAGGCCAAGCTTAGCCAGTTTGTTAAACTTGTCCATACCTACCTCCTTTGCACGGTGGTCTAACGCTACAAACAATCCTTCCACCATAACCACGGCACCATCTATGATAATGCCAAAGTCAACCGCACCCATACTAAGCAGGTTGGCTGTCATGCCTTTTATGCGCATACACATAAATGCAAACAACAAAGCAAGCGGTATTATAATGCTTACCGTAAGTGTTGTGCGCCAGTCTGCCATAAACAGGAAAACGATTACTGTTACCAGTACTATACCCTCCAGCAGGTTATGTATTACCGTTTCGGTGCAATAATCCATCAGGTTGGTACGGTCATAAAAAGTATCAATTTTTACACCTGCCGGCAGAATGTTATCGTTAAGGTCTTTTACCTTGTCTTCAATCAGCTTAAGCACGGTACCCGGGTTTTCGCCTTTGCGCATTACAATTATACCTTCAATAACATCGTGCTGGTCATCACGGGTAACCCAGCCCAACCGTGGTTTACCGGCTTCGGTAACTTCTGCTACGTTGCGTACCAGTATAGGCTGGCCGTTTATTTTGGTAATGATGATATTTTTTATTTCTTCAATATCATTCAGCAAGCCTATGCCCCTTACAATATATGCCTGCCCGTTTTTTTCAATTACATCGCCGCCAACATTAATGTTGCTTTTTTCCACTGCATTATACACGTCAAGAGAGGTAAGGCCGTATTTGGCCAGGTAATCAGGGTTAACGCTTACCTCGTAACTTTTTTCCTCGCCGCCAAAGCTGTTCACATCTGCCACGCCTGGTATTGATTTAAACTGCCTGTCAAGTACCCACTCCTGTATGGTAGTAAGATCGCGAAGACTTTTTGTTTTGCTTTTCAGCGTATAACGGTACACCTCGCCGGTAGGGCCGTAAGGAGGCTCTACCTCAGGTTTTATGCCGTCTGGCAAATCTGCATTACCCAGGCGGCTCAGCACCTGTTGCCGGGCAAAAGCGTCATCAACGTTATCGTCAAAAATGATGCGAATGTAGCTTAACCCGAATGCAGAAGTAGTGCGCAGGTTTGATTTGCTCTGTACACTGTTAAGCGAAGTTTCCAGCGGTATGGTAATAAATTTTTCCACTTCCTCGGCACTCCTGCCGGGCCATTGGGTAATTATTACTATCTGCGTATTGGTTACGTCAGGAAAAGTTTCGATAGGTGTGTTGGTATAGCTAACATATCCTATCACGGCCAGCACTGCTGTTAAAAAGAATACCAGGTAGCGGTGCCTTAAAGAAAAATATATGATTTGTTTGATAAATTTGTTCATAAAGCCTCCTTACAGCATAGCTGTTTTAGCGTAAAACCTGTTAATGATTGGCTGCTTTCAAGCCTTTGTTTAATTGCGCTGAACATTGTTATTCGCTAAACTGGTTGTAAAGAAGCAGTGCATTTTTTGTAATAACCCTATCACCGGGCTTAACACCGTCAGCTATATACGTTTTGTCGCCAACGGTTTTTGTAACTGTTACTTCCTGTTTATGTAAATCGCAATCATTTTTATACACTATTACATAATACCTGCCATCCTCTTCAACAATGGCTTTAAAAGGCAGGCAAACCGACATAATATTTTGTTCGTTTGTAACCGTTACCCTGGCAAACATTTCGGGCTTAAGCAATAAATCAGGATTGTTGAGCCTTATGCGTACATGCATAGTTTTGCTGTCGGGGTCTAAAATTTCGCTGGCTTTCTCAATGGTGCCGGTAAATGGTTTATCGGGGTAGGCAAGCGTAGTAACTGTTACAGGCATACCCTCTTTAACGCGGGGTATGTCTGTTTCAAATACATTCGCCATTACCCACACATCTTTGAGGTCTGAAATAGTAAAAATGTTATCAGATTCATCACTGCGTATAAAGTTGCCGGTATTTATTTTTTTCTCCACTATATAACCGCTGATGGGCGATGTAATTGTATAGGTACCGCCCGGCCTGGCGCTGCCACCCCCGTTAATGTTAAGCTGGCTTTCAATTTTGCGTTTTGCAGACAGCGTTTTTTGATAATTCTGCTGTGCCTCAAGATAATCCTTTTCACTGCCTATGCCGCTTTTAAACAGCGAGCCGGCATTGTCCATTTGCTTTTTTGCAATAACAATATCCGCGTCAGCGCTGGCAATATCCTCATAACTGCCTGCTACGTCGGCGCTTTTAATGGTGGCAAGCACCTGGCCGGCGGTAACCTTATCGCCGGGCGATACATTGCATGATATTACCTGCCCGCTGCTGCGTGCAAATATTTTTATTACTTTGTTCTCGTCAAAACTTACCTGCCCGCTTAGCCTTACTTCATCTTCCATACGGCTCATGGTAACGGTGTCAATTGTTATCATGTTTTTCATGGTGTCGCTCAGGCAAAAGGTTGTTTTTGTTTCCGGTGTTTCTTTCGGCTGCTGCTTACACGACACTATAAAAGCGCCATAAGCAAAAAAGACAATGGTAATGAACCTGTTTCTCATATTAGTGTCTGGGTGTTATTATTGAACTATGGTTGTTCCCGCCTGGTAATTAAGCTCGTCTTTTGACAACTGCAGGTTTAACTGCTGCTGTAACTGTCTTAAACGGGCATCTTTATATGTGTCAAAAAAATCAAGAAACTCCAGCAGGCTTATTTGCTTTTGCTGGTAACTCTGCAAAACATTGGCATACATATCCCCGTAGTTTGTATAAAAACTTTTTTGTGCTGCACTGTTTTGCTGTATTGTAAGCACAAGCTTGCTGTACGCGGTAATTATATTGTTGCGTAATTCTGTTTCTGCATTTTGCGTAACAGCCTGCTGTTGTTTAATATTAAACTCTGCGGATTTTATATTGCCCTGGTTTTTGTTTATAAACGGCAGGGGAAGAGATATGCCAAGGCCCACGTAGTTTGGTGCAAAATTGCTGTTGCGGTCAAAATTGGGTCCCAGCGTAATATCCGGCGTGCGCAGCGCTTTCTGGTAAACAAGGTTTTGCTGCTGGTAAAGTGTTTGTGTTTGCTGTAAAAGGTAATACGGGTTATTATGTAATGCACTGTCAATATACGCCTGTACATCACCCATAACATTTACAGCGGCCTCATTAGCAGCATCGGCGGGCTTTATAAATATATTGTTATTATAATGCAGCAGGGTTTTAATATCTGCCTGTATATCGGCTACTGAACGGTCAACATCTGCCATATCCTGCTGCAATGATATAACCAGCGCCTGTATACGCAGGTACTCCTTACGGGACAGGTTACCAGCGTTAAGTTGTGCCTGCATACCGTTTAGCAACACATTAAGCTGCGTGTACTGGCTTTGATACAATTGTTTAATACCAAACTGCTGTACAAGGGTATAATAGTCCTGGCGCAACTGGCTGCGCAGGTTACGTAAAACATCCTGCAACTCAAGATCGCTTATTTTAGTATTGGTACCTGCAAGGGCAATAAGCTTACCCCTTTTACCGGCTGTTTTTATAAGCTGCTGCACCTGTATAAAATATTGGCCGCCTGTTACACCGTCAACATTTTTGCCATAGGGAAAAAAATGACCGTCCGCAGCAACAGCAAAATCGGTATTTATGGTGGGATTATCCCACAGCCTGGCCTGCTGCACCAAAGCTCTACTGGCATCAACATTATAATGCCCTGCCAGTAAAAGGAGGTTACTGTCAAGAAATATTTTTTCTACCGCGGGCAGCGAAAGTGTAACTGTGTCAGCAGCCGGTAAAGTTTGGGCGTTAACTGTTGTATTAAAAAACGGGATTAATAATATAATAATCAGCCTCTTATAGAAAGGCTTGTACTTAAATGCCATACCTTGAAATAATTAAATGGAAAATGAATAGTTTAGGAAAATAAAATTATGCCTTGGGCGGCGGTGGCGTTATTTCGCGTGCAAACAGGTACTTATAGTCCTGTTTCGACGTGATGGGTATTGAAGAGATTGAACAGTAGCGCAATATTTCTTCCGCTTTACGAAAGCTTATCATGTGAATGCTTTCGTGTTTTAATTGCTGGTGTTGTGTATGAGACTGACGGTTGTTATGCGTACCGTTTTCAGGAAATGCGTTGTGATGATCAAGCACAATTTCGGTCACATATTCAACCATCGAGTCAATCTGGTTAGGCTCCCCCAGCGTATTCCGGCTTTCTCTTGTAGCGCCGTCCAGGTTGTAAACACTCAAATTAAGTATTTGTACTGCCAATACAAGCAGCACAACCTTTAATGTAAGTGTACGCAATACAGCCATACCGGTGTTTACAAAATTTGCGCAAAGCTATTGCTTTTATCATTCCATTATTACTCTATAATAACACCCATCCGTCAAAAACAGGTAAAAAGCCCGTTAACACTGATTTTCAGCCAACTGCCATAGTCTTAAAGAATTATTAAAATGTTTTTTACTTGCTTTTTTCCGTCATATTATCATGGTCTTTCGCATCAAAATTGCGATAGGCACGCGCAAATATCAGCGGAAACACAAGCAGCGAAAAAAACATGGCGCAAATAATGCCGCCTATCACCACTCTTGCGAGCGGTCTTGAGCTTTCAGATCCTATGCCGTGTGAAATAGCTGCCGGTAACAGGCCAATGGCCGCCATAAGCGCTGTCATCATTACCGGGCGAACCCTTGCAGCCACACCAAGGCGTATAGCCGTGTATAAAGTGTTACCTGCGTGTTTGTCGCGCTGCAGGTTTTCTTTAAACTCAGTAATAAGCAACACGCCAAATAATATACAAATGCCAAACAGTGCTATAAAACCAATGCCTGCCGATATGCTGAAATTTGTACCGGTTAACAGCAGTGCTGCAATACCGCCTACAATGGCAAATGGTACATTTAAAAATACCAGGCCGGCATCTTTCAGGTTGCCAAACATGGCGAACAATAAGAGAAAAATGAGCAGCAGGCTTATAGGTACCACCTGCTGTAATCTTTTGGTAGCACGTTGCTGGTTTTCAAAATCGCCCTGCCATACCATAGTATATCCTTTGTTAAGTACTATTGCTTTATTTACCCTGGCCTGGGCTTCGGCAATGGCACTACCCATGTCGCGCCCGCGTACTGAGAATTTGACGGCTGAATACCGCTCATTGTCATCCCTGAAAATAAGACAGGGGCCGGTTTTCATTGAAATGCCGGCAATTTCCTTAATGGGCACCTTGCTGCCGCTTTCTGTCGGCACCATCAGGTTACCAATATCGGCAGGCGTACGCCTGTATTCTTCGGGAAAACGAAGACGTATATCAAACTTTCTAATCCCTTCGTACAGGGTTGATGCTGCCTTGCCCCCAATGGCCATACCTATAACAGCGTTTGCATCGGCTGTAGAAACACCATATACAGCCATTTTTTGCTGGTCAAGGTCTATGTCAAGTTCAGGCTGCCCTATATTTTTTATTACACCTACATCCTCAATGCCGGGTACTGTTTTTAGTATGTTATTTACTTTAACCGCCTCATCTTCCATATAATTGAGAGAATCGCCAAAAATTTTGACGCATATAGAACCTTTAACACCAGATACCGCTTCCTCAATATTATCAGTAATCGGCTGTGAAAAGTTTAATTCGGCACCCGGTATTACTGATAGTTTTTTATTCATTTCATCTACAAGCTGTTCTTTTGTTATTCGCGGGTTCCAGCTATCTTCAGGGTACAGCATTACATCAAACTCATTATTGTAAAAACCGGCAACATCAGTACCATCATCCGGCCGGCCCGTTTGAGAAACGATATCAGATACCTGGGGAAACTCCATGAGCTTAGCCCTTACCTGCCGCGATATTTCGACTGATTTATCAAGGGATATGCTATACGGCATCTGTACGCGCAGCCAAATTGAGCCTTCATCCAGTTCCGGTAAAAACTCAGACCCTAAAAACCTGAACGAATAAAGGCCTATTGCGATGATAACAACGGCGCTGGTTACAACCGCAATCTTATTACGGTAAGCAAACGTAAAGGCCCTTACGATGCTGTTGGTAAAAAAGTTTACGATAGGGTTATGTTTTTCCCTTACGTTTTTACGCAGCAGCATATTTATCATAACCGGCACCAGTGTAAGTGTTGTAAGTAAGGCCCCCAGTAAGGCAAAGCCAAGCGTATAGGCCAGGGGGGAGAACATTTTACCTTCCACTTTCTGGAATGAGAAGATGGGAAGCAGGGCAGCTATTATTATAAGCTTGGCAAAAAATATTG
>DASZUX010000702.1:0-9100 GCA_035547455.1 Chitinophagaceae bacterium | reverse complement strand
GTACAGGCTTTTGGCCTGCTCATTCAGGTTAAGTACATGGTTTTTTATTTTATAGTTTTTCAGGTCAAGCATGGCCTTATTCATTATGTCCTGCTTTTCCTTCAACAATTTCTCATAAAAATTAACTGCTTTAAGCTGGTTTTCTTTTACTATTGATGTATAATAGGTAATAAATTCTGTGCACAAGGTATTCACGATAAATGCAGCCAGTTCGGGGTCTTCGGCCACGCCTTCTACATCAATAAAATCACTGTTATTCACCCGGTACACAGCCAGTTTTTTACGCAGCGATCCATCGTCGTAGCCCATGCTCTTCAGCACCTCATACATTCCTTTCTCGTCCCCGTCAAAAAGAGAAAGTTCTGTACGGTCTTTATAATGCTGCCCATACACCTTTAAAACCAGTGCCCGTTTTTCTTTAGACAGTGTTTGCAACAGCTTACTTTCCGGCTTAAAGGGCTTTTTATCAGTCAGGTCGTGAATAATAAGCTTATAAGATACCTGGTCAACAATTTTATTCAGCAGCATCATTTGTGTAAGATTGCTGAACTCCTGGCTAATTTTAGACTCCTGCTCATCATTTTGGTTGAATACATTCTGAGACTGGTCAACTATCCCCGTAGCTATCCTTGAGTGGGATGTATATTGGTTGGGCAGCTCCCGCACAAGAAAATAGGTAATAATAACAGTAGCTATGGGAATGCAAACCAGCAATACCCGGCGCCTGTATAATAATTTAAGGAATTTTATAAAATCCATCAGCGTATATCTTCAAGTTTTTTACCAACTAATTCTTCCAGGGAGGACTTTGCAACAAGTACAGAGCCTTCAGACTCAATTTTTGATTGCACCCTGTCAGCAAGATTAACCAGCGATTTGTTGTAATCGTCTAAAGTAACTTCTCCTTTTTCATACTTATGCTTAAACATTTCCATATTACTCTCTGCATCTGACTCTGCCTCCTGCCTTACCTTCAGAATAGCAAATTGCTGTATGTAAGTAAAGTAACGCTGTTTAACCAATGATGCAAGATTTATGTAATACTCATCCCTTTCAAATTCGGTTACCTTTAAATCTTCTTTTGCCTGGCCAATCATGCTTTTATTTTTAAGCAACCCGCCCAGGTTAAAAAATATTCCTAACTGGTAACCATTCAAAATACTGGGGTTTATAAGCGTTGTGCTGTTATTGGGGCTGTACAAAAAAGAGAAGGTAAACACATCAAGCCAGCCAAGCTTCATTTTTTTAAGATTTTGCTGCTGCGCAGCCACGCGGCGCTCAAAGGTGCGCACACGCGGGTAATTTTGTTTGGCAAGCGCAATAAGCGTATCAAGGTAAGGGTAGGATATTTCAGGCATCATCGTTTTTGTGGTAACCTGTGCCGAAGCCGGGTATAACAAGCCAGATAGAAATAAAACAATGATAAGTTTTAGCAAAGCAGTCATTATAGGGCGTTTCATATATTTATTATCAGCGCGAATGGTTTCCATCCTGCTCATTGATATTTGGATTTGGTTTTGTACTTCAAGTTAACAAAAATATTCATTTCATAACTAAGTGAGCCTAATATTGTTATATATTTCCCTGAAAATATGCTTAAAGAAACCAGCACACCCTGTACTTATTGCAATTAATAATATTTTTGCCACTACCAATATCGTATAATTATGGGCCTTGCTGATAAGATAAAGGGTAACCCCCGTTTAAAAAAACTTGTACACTGGATGCTTATACCTGCAGGCGACTACAGGCCACGCTGGTGGGTACGCAATATTGCCAACCGCTTCTTTCACAAAAAAGGCAGTGGCTCCCGCATAAGAGGCAGGGTACGTATGGATGTATTGCCGTTTAACAAATTTGAGCTGGGCGAACGCTCTGTTATTGAAACTTTCAGCACGGTAAACAACGGCGTAGGCGATGTGTTTATTGGCAACAATACACTGGTAGGTATTGGCAATGTGCTTATTGGCCCTTTGCGTATTGGCAACAATGTAATAATGGCGCAAAACATTGTGGTTAGCGGGTTAAACCACATTTACGAGGATATTAAAATACCTATAGTACAGCAAAATGTTACTACAGCGGCCATAAGCATAGGCGATGACTGCTGGGTAGGTGCCAACGCTGTAATTACAGCAGGGGTTAGCATAGGCAAACACTGTGTAATAGCAGCGGGCGCGGTAGTTACCAAAAACATACCCGACTACAGTGTAGCGGTGGGCAACCCCGCCCGTGTAATAAAAAAGTTTGATTTTACTGCAAACGAGTGGGTAAAAGTAACAACCGCCTAATTACCATTGCAAATATTGCATGGGCAAACTGTAAAATTGCGTTGTTCCGGCATCAGCGCTATCCCTTATCTTTGATGAAACAACAATACTGGTAAACGCAAACTTTTTGCCTTATGGAAAAACTGTATAGCCTTGAAGAACTGGAAGCGATAAGCGATGGCGACAAAGGGTTTATTGCTACGATGAAACAGATATTTGAGGAAGAAATGCTCATCTCGCTGGAAAGGCTTACTAAAGCATTTGCAGAAAATGATAAAAATACTATACGGGTTACCGCACATACCATGAAACCATCCATTGACAATCTTCATATTAATTCGATAAAAACAGAGATACGCGCATTGGAAAGCGGAGCGGCCGCGGGGGCACCCCTTGAAGAATTACACCCCCTGGCAGAAAAAGTGGGGACCGTACTGCGCGAAGTTATTACTGATATGAAGTCGGCTACCTGACAAAGCGGTACACATAGCCTCTGCAAGTTTTATATATTTGCTGTTAGCCATGAACGAATCAAACGGAAATGAAACGCTGTTTACAGGTCGCCAACCCAGCACCCAACTATATGCCGAAGTACTCATCCCGCTGGCGTTACCTAAAAACTATACATGGTCAATCCCCCCCCAATACCAATCTGCCGCTAAAACCGGTGTACGTGCCGAAGTAGAACTAAGGCGCAAAAAATATGCAGGCATCATTAAAAGTATATCACCCCTGAAACCAGGCGGGTTCGATCCCAAGCCAATACTTAACATACTTGACACAGAGCCTATTATAAACCAGCGCCAGCTTGACCTTTGGCAATGGATGGCGGGTTACTATATGTGCAGCGAAGGCGAGGTAATGCAGGCAGCTATACCATCAAGCCTAAAGCTTTCAGGCGAAACAATAATTGCATGGAATGAAGAATATGGCGAAGATTTTAGTGATTTGGATGATGAAGAATATGTTATTGCCGAGGCATTGTGCATTAAAAAAGAGCTGGGTATAGGCGAAGTACAGCAGTTGCTGGACGCATCGCATGTGTACCCGGTAATAAAAAGACTAATTGACAAGCAGGTTTGTTTTGTGTGGGAGGAGCTGAAAGAAAAATACAAGCCAAAAACAGAAACCTACATACATTTTGCCCCGCCCTACCATAATGAGGATAACCTGGCCGGCCTGTTGAACAACTGGGGCAAAGCACCAAAACAAATGGAACTTTTGCTGGCTTTTATACACCTGCTTAAAACAGAAGGTAATGTAACCCAACCGGCCCTGTTAAAAAAGTCCGGTGCAACAGCAGCACAATTAAAAGGCTTGTTTGAAAAAGGGATATTAATAGCAGAAAAACGTACCACCAACCGCCTGCAATCGCTGCCGCGGGATATTAGAATTGATTTTACCCTGTCTGATGTACAACAGCTTGCCGCTGACGATATACTGGACATTTTTAATACCAAACAGGTTTGCCTGCTGCATGGCGTAACAGGCAGCGGTAAAACACAGGTATATATAAAGCTTATTGAGTTTTATATTAAACAGGGAAAACAGGTATTATATATGCTGCCCGAGGTAGCTTTAACCGCGCAAATGATACGCCGGCTGCAAAAAAACTTTGGTGGCTATATTGCCATTTACCACCATAAATTTAATGCTAATGAGCGTGTTGAAATATGGAATAAAGTAAAAAGCGGTGAAACAAAAGTAATACTCGGCGCAAGGTCTTCACTTTTTTTGCCGTTTAAAGACCTGGGGTTTATTATCGCCGATGAAGAACATGACCCGTCCTACAAACAGCAGGAACCGGCACCACGTTACCACGCCCGCGATGCTGCTGTTTATTATGCCACACTGTTTAACGCTAAGGTATTGCTTGGTAGCGCCACCCCGTCAATTGACAGTTATTGCAATACGCAAAGTGGCAAATACGGCCTGGTGACTTTAAACGAAAGGTTTGGTAATGCCGCCATGCCGGCAATTGAAATTGTAGATGTTAAACAGGCAGCAGAAAAAAACAAGGGCAGGGTTATTATTACACCACAATTAAAAGAGGCCATAGCGGCATCACTGGCGGAACGAAAGCAGGTAATACTTTTTCAAAACCGCAGGGGTTATTCCCCTTATCTTATTTGCGGCGTTTGCGGGTGGATACCACAGTGCCAGTACTGCGATGTAACACTTACTTACCATAAGGCTAAAAATAAGCTGGCTTGCCATTATTGCGGCACCACCTACCCGGTAATAAATACCTGCGCAGCCTGCGGAAGCCATCAATTTATACAACGCAATTTTGGCACAGAAAGAATTGACGAACTGGTTGCAGAAGAATTTCCCTCTGCAAAAACAGCCCGTATGGATTACGACAGCATTAAAGGCAAGCATGACCATGATAACCTTATAAAACTGTTTGAACAGCAAAAAATTGACATACTTACAGGCACCCAAATGGTAGTAAAGGGCCTGGATTTTGAACATGTTAACCTGGTGGGTATTATGGATGCAGACGGCATTTTAAATTTTACCGACTTTAGGGTGAACGAAAGGGCCTTTCAGCTAATGGAGCAGGTAAGCGGCCGGGCAGGCCGTAAAGATGGCAACGGTAAGGTTTTGCTGCAGGTAAGTAATACCCAGCACCCTGTTTTGCAATTTGTGCAGGCGCATGATTACAACGCACTGTACAGCTTTGAAATATTAAACAGGCAACAGTTTTTTTACCCGCCTTTTTCCAGGCTTATACAAATTACATTTAAGCATAAAGAAACTTTTATTGCTGAAGAAGCAGCACACCACATGGTGCATGGCCTGAAACACCATTTTGAAAAAGCCATCAGCGGACCGGCAGAACCCGTGGTAAACCGCATACGAAACCGTTACCTGTGGGAATTATTGATCAAGCTGCCCAAAGACGCAGCCACCATACAATTGTGTAAAAAAGAAATAACACAGCAAATTACCATCATACAGTCAAACAAAAGGTACAGGGCTGTGGATATTATTGTTGATGTTGACCCTGTATAAACAGAAATCTCGCCTAACAAATTATTCGCTTATTATTATTAAAAAAGCTGCAACGGCAATGCTAACCGGGGCTATTAAGCCAGAAAATATGCTGCTCTACCGAGGGGAAAAGCGACAGTTTATTAAAAAGGGCTATCTTACATTAAAAAAAGACGTTATTTGTTTTATGAGAAGCTTAGGCATTTTCCTGCTGCTTATAATTTGCCTGCAAAATACTGCCCTTGCCCAGGTAAGCGTATTAACGCAGCACAACAACCTAAACCGAACCGGCTGGAATGAAAATGAAACAATCCTTACACAAAACAATGTTGGCAGTGGCAATTTTGGGTTGCTTTGCAAAAAACCTGTTGACGACCAGGTATATGCTCAGCCCCTTATTGCAAATAATATTAAAATAAACGGCAAAACGTACAATAACGTTCTTTATGCAGCAACGGTTAATAACACTGTTTATGCATTTAATGCCGATGACACTTCAACTACACCTTTGTGGCAGGTAAACCTTACCTATAAGGGTTACAGGCCACCCATGAATACCGATATGACAGGAGCCTGCAACGGCAACTACCAGGATTTTAGCGGAAAAATGGGCACTGTTTGTACACCTGTTATTGATGCACCTGCAAATACCATTTACCTGCTGGTACGCAGCGCATCAACCAACGGCCAAAACTTTGTACAATACCTGCATGCACTTGATTTGGCAACCGGCGCTGAAAAGAGTGGCAGCCCTGTACGTATTACAGCAAAGATTGCGGGTAGCGGAGACGGGTCAGTTGGGGGATATATCTATTTTGACGACCAGCGCGAAGGCCCCAGGGCCGGGTTATTACTGTACAACGGGGTAGTGTATATGTGCTGGGCATCTCACTGCGACTGGGGCCCTTATCATGGCTGGATATTGGGTTACGATGCCGCAACGCTGCAACAGAAATACGTATTTAATGATACACCCAATGGCGGGCTGGCCGGCATCTGGATGAGCGGCCAGGGGCCAGTGGTTGACGACGATGGATATATTTATGTGTCAACCGGCAATGGCTCCGTAGGCTCTAATGGCAATCCAGGCGATACGATTAACAGGGGTGAAAGCCTGTTAAAGCTTAAGCCCTCTGACAGCAGCCTTAAAGTGGTTGATTTTTTTACACCGGACGACTATCAATATCTTGAAGACAACGACCTTGATTATGGCGTTGATGGGGTTTTGCTGATACCCAACACCCATATTTCTCTTTCAGGCAGTAAAGAAAGCTATGTGTATGTGATTAACAACGATGCCATGGGAGGAGTAACCACCAATAATTCAAACGCCGTGCAAATGCTTGATGTAAATGCAAGTTCCACTTTTTACTCAAAACACCTGCATGGCACGCCGGTTTATTTTAAAAGCAGCAGCGGGCAGGAATACGTTTATGCCTGGGCGGAAGGAGGCCTATTAAAGCAATTTCCTTTCAACAGGAGTGCCGCCAAATTTGACACCGCTAATAAAAAACTGGGTGTAACAACATTACCATACGGTATGCCTGGCTCCATGCTTTCTCTTTCATCAAATGGTAACATTGCCGGTACAGGTATATTGTGGGCATCCCACCCGCTTGAAGGCGATGCTAACCAGGCAGTTGTGCCAGGCGCACTGCAGGCATTTGCCGCAGACGATATAACCCATGAATTATGGAACAGCAGTTGGAACTCTGAACGCGATGCGGTAGGTAAGTTTGGTAAGTTCGTTTGTCCAACTGTAGTCAATGGCAAGGTTTATCTTGCTACTTTTTCTAATTACATTGCTGTATATGGCCTGAATCCCCCTGAAACAGCCTGCTCCAAAACAATACCAGCCAAATGGCAAAGCATTGACATAGGTTATCTTGCGCACCCGGGAAGCACCTGCTACAATAATGGCGTATTTACCATGCAATCATCGGGTGACGATATTTGGGCGGGCCGAGATGATTTTCATTATGTATTTCAGCCTTTTAACCCAACCTCCGGCGACATTGTAGCCCGTATAGTATCGCTTGATAAAACAGATGCGTGGGCTAAATGCGGTGTAATGTTCAGGAAAAACCTTGACCCCGGCTCACCCAATGCTTATATGGCGGTAACAATTGCAAACGGTGCGGCATTTCAAAACAGGCTATTGCAGGCCGGCGATAGCTACAACACTACCTTAACCGGCATACAGGCCCCTTACTGGGTGAAAGTTTCAAAAAGAGGCGACAGGTATATTGGGTATATTTCACCGGATGGGCAAACATGGACTGCTATTGATTCAGTGGACGTGTCACTTGGGGATTATTCTTATGCGGGCATTGCTTATACTACACATAATAATAGTATTAAAGGGGCTTCAGTAGTGGATAATGTAAGTTTTATTAATAACGATATCCTTTCAATTAATATCGGTACGCTAACAGGCAAAAACATTAATAACAGTTACGCATCCCTCTCCTGGAACTCATCCGGCGAACTGGCTAACGATATTTTTAAAGTTGAGCGGAGTGATGATAATGTACACTACTCACTTATTGGCAGTGTAAAGGCAACCCACGGTACAGGCACACATACGTATACTTTCAGGGATGATAATTTTTTATCAGGCACCAATTATTACCGCGTTAAGCAGGTATCTTCCGGGGGGGAGTTTAAATATTCTAATGTATTACCGTTATCATTTAACACCTATACGTTTAATATCTATCCCAACCCTGCACGCACCCAGATTTTTTTAAGATATGGAGACGACCTTGGCGCCGGCCGCACTATTACAGTACAATTAATAAATTCTGCCGGGCAGGTAGTGTACCAGCATAATATCACAGCACAAGGTGCAGCCAATACAATAGTACTTGACATTCCATCTTCTATCGCCTCGGGGATGTATCTTGTACAGGCAGTTAATGAAAAAGGGGAAAAAAGAACACGAAATGTATTTATTGAACGATAATTAAACCACATGGGTACAGATGCAGCTTTTATCCGGCATACTTATTCAGAGATGAATGAAGAGCAGCTTTCTGCCCTTGCAAAAAAGGAGGGCGCAGCGCTAACGCCGGAAGCTTTTGCCATATTAAAAGAAACATTTGTAACCCGTAATTTTAATCTTGCTGCCATAACGGCTGCTGAGCAGAAAAGAAAGGTGGCAGAATATTCAAACATGGCGAAAGTACGGGCGGGCAGGGGCGAAAAAATTATACAGGCACTTTGGCATGATGCTTTGTTTGACATGAAAGCCGGGAAAACCTACCAGGAAGTACTGGATGGCATGCTGGCAAAAGGTATTAATGAGGAAACAGCCCTCTCTATAACCGAAGGGCTGGAAATTAAAGCATTGGAATTATTGGAAAAGTGCAGGAAAAAAATTACAACAGGAGCTGTTGCGCTGGTATGCGGAACAGCAATAACAGTTTACACTATTTTTAACCCTGTATTGGGGTTTAGCATAGTAGCATACGGCAGTATAATGTATGGAGGTGCAGCATTTATCAACGGCCTGGTTGGCCTGGGTTCTTATAAAAAAATATTGCATAACTGTGTACAACAAAGGTTAAAATTAGAAAAAGAGCAGGAAGCCGGGGTATGAATATTGATATATTTCACCATCTTGATACAATTCGTAACGAGGCATTTAAACTGCCTGGCGTTACCGAAAGGCCATGCTACGGAACACCCGGGTTTTATACAGGAAAAAAGCTTTTTGCCCGCCTGAGCGGGGAAGGGAACATTTTGGTTATTTACACAGAGGAAAGGGATAAATGGATGAAGCAGGATCCCGAAACATTTTTCATCACAAGTCATTATAAAAACTATCCTTA
>DASZUX010000701.1:0-4715 GCA_035547455.1 Chitinophagaceae bacterium | reverse complement strand
GTATATGGTAGCCCGGAAATAGCACATCGCTAACTTTTTGTAATTTGCGCCCCTTTATTATGATACATTATAACAGGTTTGTTTTAGAAAACGGGTTACGCGTATTGGTACACGAAGATGCTTCCACCCCTCTGGCGGTGGTAAACGTGATGTATGATGTTGGCGCAAGAGACGAAGACCCGGACCGTACTGGTTTTGCGCATTTGTTTGAGCATCTTATGTTTGGCGGCAGCGTAAATGTGCCCGATTATGATGAGCCGCTGCAAAAGGCGGCTGGTGAAAATAATGCTTACACTACCAACGACCTTACCAATTATTACTGCCAGTTACCGGCTGAAAATATAGAAACAGCTTTTTGGCTGGAAAGCGACCGCATGCTAAGCCTTGCATTTAGCAAAAAAAGCCTTGATGTGCAGCGTAAAGTAGTGTGCGAGGAATTTAAAGAGCATTACATTAATAAGCCTTATGGCGATGCCTGGCATAAACTGCGGGAACTGGCCTATACCACGCACCCCTATCGTTGGATGACCATTGGTAAGCAGCTAAGTCATGTGGAAGACGCGCAGCTTGATGACGTAAAAAACTTTTTTTTCAGGCATTATCGCCCCAGGAACGCAATACTGGTGGTAACAGGCAATGTTAAAACCAACGATATTAAAGCGCTTGCTGAAAAATGGTTTGGCGATATTCAGGCGGGCGAACCGTACGTACGCAACCTGCCCGCGGAGCCGCGGCAAACAGCACCGCGCCGCCTTACCCTGTATGGTGATGTGCCGCTGGACGCTTTTTATAAAACCTGGCACATGGATAGCCGGCTTGAAAAAGGGTATTATGTAACCGAGCTTATTACCGAAATCCTGAGCGGCGGGGGGTCCTCAAGACTGTACCAGGCGCTGGTAAAAGAAAAACAATTGTTCAGCCAGGTTGATTGCCACCACATGGGCAGCATTGACAAAGGGCTGGTAACTATTGAGGGTAAGCTGGTAAAAGGCGTAAAGCCCGAAGACGCAGAAAAGGCGGTTGAAGAGGAATTAAGCAGGCTAAAAGCTGAACTTGTACGCGTGGCAGAGTTGCAAAAGGTAAAAAACAAAACGGAAAGTGCGCTGGCGTTTGAGGATATGAGTATTATGAACCGCGCCAACAGCCTGGCGTTTTACGAACTGCTTGGCAACGCTAACCTGATAAACGAGGAGTTGGAAAAATACCAGTTGATTACCGCTGAAGAAATACAGCAATACAGCATGCAGATGTTTAATGAAAATAACAGCAGTACGCTGTATTATCTTCGTAAAAATTAGCGCTTAAACGCTGGGTTGGAAATTGTGCGGTTTAGTGATTAAAAAAATCCCGGACCGGGCAATTATAACTGCAACATTTTCAAACACTGGTCCTCATTTTACCCCCTTACGCTGGTTTTCACAATAATTAAAACTTTTATTAAACAAGGCTGTTTATATTGCAGCCCCTAAAATGCAAGTTTATGGAATATAACAAAATAATATCTGTTACAGGCCTGGGCGGCTTATACGAACTGGTTGGCAGTAAAACAGACGGGGCTATTGTACGCTCACTGGAAGATAAAGCAGTACGTTTTATTTCATCCCGCCAGCATAATTTTTCCCATCTTGAAAGTGTAGAAGTATTTACTACCGGGCACAATGTTAACCTGTCAGAAATATTCAGGGTAATGGATGGAGCGGGTGAAGCGCTGCCTTCAGACAAAGAACCTAAAGCAGTAAAAGCATATTTTGAAAAGGTGTACCCCGAACTTGATTTTGAAAGGGTGTATGCCAGTGATATGAAGAAAATTGTAAAATGGTTTTCTATCCTTAAAAATAACAGTATTGACATACCTGTAGCCGAAGAAGAGCCAGGCGAAGACGACGCCGCAGAAGAAGTAGCGGCGCCTGTTGAAGTAACAGAAGCACCCGCACCTGCAGCAGAGGAAGCATCAGCGGCTAAACCCGCTAAGAAAAAAGCAGCACTAAAAACGGCTGAAACCGGGGATGCGCCCGCAGCAGAAGCACCTAAAAAAAAGGCTGCTAAAAAGAAAGCCGAATAGTGCTTGCCAAACAGCAACCCGTAAGGTAATCTATGCGCTGCAATGATAATAGCACGATATAAGGTTGGTGATTGTTTTGCCGGCGCAATTCAGGGTTAACCAAAAATCAATTTAACAATGAACAACACATTATCAGCAGATATACAAAAGCTGCCCCGCAAATTTTTGCCAAAGGATTTTGCTGTAACTACATGGGATGCGCTGGAGCCTTATTTTAAGGAACTGCTTGACCGTGAAATAAACAGCAGAGAAGCTTTAGACCAGTGGCTTAAGGATATGAGTGAAGTAGAAGCTGCAGTTAGCGAAGACGCCTGCTGGCGGCAGATAAAAATGACCTGCGACACTACGGACAAAAAGCTGGAAGAAGCATTCGCCTACTTTTTTATGGAAATTCAGCCAAAGCTGCAGCCTTATGCAGATAAGCTGAACAGGAAGCTGGTAGATAACCCCTGCACAAAAGAACTTGACAAAGACAGGTATTTTACTTACCTGCGTTCTGTGCGCAAAAGTATTGACCTTTTTAGGGAGGCAAACATACCAATACAGGCAGAGCTGAACGTAATGCAGCAGCAGTACGGCGCAATTGCCGGAAAAATGACGGTAGAGGTTAACGGGCAGGAATACACCTTGCAGCAGGCCGCCAAATTTTTAGAAAGCCATGACAGGCAACTGCGCGAAGAGGTGTACCGTAAAATACAGGAGCGCAGGCTGGTGGATAAGGATGCGATGAATACGCTTTACACCCAGCTTATTGAGCGTCGTGACCAGGTTGCCAAAAATGCAGGTTTTGCCAATTACCGCGATTACAAATTTCTTGAGCTTGGCAGGTTTGATTACACTAAAGAAGACTGCTACCAGTTTCACGAAGCAGTAAAACTGCATGTTTTGCCACTGGTAGAGAAAATATATGCGGCTAAAAAAGAGAAGCTTGGCCTTGATACATTACGGCCATGGGATACCGAAGCCGAGCCTGCAGGTATTGAACCTTTGCACCCTTTTGAAGGTGGCGCTGAACTGCTGGGTAAAACGGAAAAATGTTTTGAGGCATTAAACCCCTTTTTTGCTGCCTGCCTGCGCAAAATGGACGAATTAAAACATTTTGACCTTGATAGCCGTAAAGGCAAAGCCCCCGGCGGTTATAACTGCCCCCTGGCAGAAAGCGGTGCGCCTTTTATTTTCATGAATGCAGCCGGGCAAATGGGTGATGTTACTACAATGGTACACGAAGGCGGGCATGCAATACATTCTTTTTTGGCACACCACCTGGAACTGAGCGCGTTTAAAGAATACCCCATGGAGATTGCCGAAGTGGCCAGTATGGCAATGGAACTTTTCAGTATGGATCACTGGCAGGCATTTTTTGACAACGCTGAAGACCTGAAACGCGCCAAAGAACACCAGCTTGAAAGGGTAATTACCATCTTTCCGTGGATTGCCACCATTGATAAGTTTCAGCATTGGGTATATGAGCACCCCACCCATACTGTGGAGGAAAGAACTAACAAATGGATGGAAATTCTCACCGAATTTTCACCCAAAACTATTGATTATTCTGGCCTGGAGGAATACCGCAAAATAGGCTGGCAACGCCAGTTACACCTGTTTGAAGTGCCTTTTTATTATATTGAATACGGCATTGCCCAGTTGGGCGCCATTGGCTTGTGGATGCAGTATAAAATAATCCCCCAGGTGGCTATTAATAACTATATTAATGCCTTAAGCCTTGGCGGTACCAAAACCCTGCCGGAACTTTACGCTGCGGCAGGCCTCAAATTCGACTTTTCTCCTGCACACATCAAAACACTGATGGACTTTGTTAAAAACGAAATGGACAAACTGTAAAGTCTCAAAATAGTTTGAAAAAACCCGGTTATGCCGGGTTTTCGTTTATCAATATTTGTCTTTTTAATAAAGGCGTTATAGCTTAAAAAGAAATTTAACCGGGATTAAAATACTCATAAAAGACACTTGAATGTCCGATTTGGATATTTATTAGTATTGAAATATTATGTAGCCCATACACATTGCCTGTATTTTTGTGTCACAATATCCAATACGAAAAAACCAATTCAAAAAATTCCAGTCCTGTGAAATTCCAATCCGGTTCTACATTATTAAGCCCCGCAGCAGTGCGGGGTTTTTTATTTGACTGACGACGGATCAGGAAAGAAAAATAGAAGGCTCGTTGCTCCCGGTGTTATATGTTTCCTGCAGGTTTTTTATCTCATTCTTACACTGGTTAACCTGCACCCAATGCACTATCCAGCAAACAAGCCCTGCAAAACTGGCAAAGGGTATAATAGCGCCGGCAATAAAAAGTATTGACATGGCAAGGCCAACACCATAGGTTGGTTTGGATGCTTTTATAACACCGTATTTTTCATATTCACGCTTAAGCGATATGCCTACGGCATCTGCAATAAAAAATATAAATATAGCATTTACAAAGGGGTACCAGCATTACCCAAACATTGTCTGGTTTCATTCCCCTGTTGCGGGCTGATATTATCTTTAGCGTGTTTTGCAGTGTTAGCAGGTAAAAAATAAACGGCACAATAACAATGCATAGTGCTGCAAGCAGCAACGCCTCCTGGAAACCGAGATTGCCCATGGGTTTAAGGTTTAATGATGAATAAATATGGCCTGGCCACGG
>DASZUX010000700.1:0-7408 GCA_035547455.1 Chitinophagaceae bacterium | reverse complement strand
CAACTACGGGATTAGCCACTTTAATTTTTTCTGCCATCGTTTGGTTGATTTTATGATAAAAGGGTTACAAAAATAAGTGTTTAGCAAATTTGGCGCACTATATAAAAAACAATCCGGCGGGTTTGCTCGTAAATGAACATTATGAGAGTGATTTTTAAAAAATCCGCAGCCTTTTTTGCAATTTTAAGCATTGCAGTAAGTAGTATTGCCTGCACAAAGGACAACTTTATGACAAACCTGCCACCAGCAGATAGTTCGGTGCCCACTCAACCCGGTAGTACATACCCAGGCGGTTATTTAGCTTTGGGCGACAGTTACACTATTGGCCAATCGGTACCGGAGAACGAGCGTTTTCCTGCACAGGCTGCATTTGCCTTGCTAAAGGACAGCATTAACCTTGGCAACCCAAAATATATAGCAACTACGGGCTGGACAACTGTTAACCTGCAATATGCCATAGCCCAGCAAAACCCGCACGGGCCTTATGAAGTTGTAACCCTGCTAATAGGCGTAAACGACCAATACCAGCACCTGCCGGTTGCCGATTACCCGGGCAGGTTTGAGCAGCTTTTAAAAAAAGCCATTAGCCTGGCCGGCAACAGGCGGGAAAGAGTATTTGTGCTGAGCATACCCGATTACAGTGTAACACCCTTTGGGAATGGCGACAGTACTATACGTAGCGAATTAGATAAGTATAACTTTATAAACAGGACAATCACTTTATCTTACAATGTTGCCTATATTGATATTACAGGAATAAGCCGCATGGCCGCTGCAGACCGTTCGCTTATTGCCAACGACGGGCTGCACCCTTCCGGTAAACAATATGCTTTATGGGTAAAAGAGTTAGCGCCGGCAATGGAGAAGGCTTTAAAGTAGCAGGCGTTTTTTGTGTTTGATATGTTTCACCACCTGCAGCCATAAGTTAAAAAAGTATTTTCCTTTTTTTTATTAGGGGACGCTGCTGCCCAGGTTTATAAAATTTTACTACCTCATTTTTTTAGCGGATTTTTACCCCGTGAAAAAAATAATTATTACGCTTGACGGTTACTCATCCTGCGGAAAGAGCACACTTGCCCGCCAGTTGGCCAGGGAATTGAACTATGTTTTTATTGACAGCGGGGCCATGTACCGGGCTATTACACTTTATTTTCTGCGAAACCATATTGACTGGAATAATACCCAGGCAGTAAAGGATGCGCTTAAAAATATCAGCCTTGAGTTTGTATTTAATGAATACACCGGTAAAAGCGAAATGTGCCTTGACGATGAGAATGTAGAGGCGATGATACGGGACATGGTGGTAAGCGAAAACGTGAGCGAAGTGGCTGCTGTTAAAGAAGTAAGAGAATTTGCAGTTGCCCAGCAGCAAAAAATGGGGGAGAAGAAGGGTATGGTGATGGACGGAAGAGATATAGGCACTACTGTTTTTCCTAATGCAGAACTTAAAATTTTTATGACTGCTGATATTACAGTACGGGTAGAACGCAGGTTTAAGGAACTTTTTGAGAAAAACCCTTCTATAACTATTGAAGAGGTAAAAAACAACCTTGAAATGAGGGACTATCTTGATACCAACCGTGATATAAGCCCCCTGCGCAAAGCAGAAGATGCTGTAATACTTGACAATACTGACTTAACACCCGAAGAACAGTTTAAAATGGCGCTGGGCTGGGCTAAAGAACGGATGAAAGCATAAATAAAAGATACGCTGCAACAAGATGAAACGGCCTTAACAAAGCTAATACCGGCAGGTTAAAGCTTTTGGCGTTAAGCCCGCAGCACGGTATATTCATCTTACTCGCTCAGCATTTCCCGTATGGTTTCAGCAATATCCTCTGCATTAGGTTTGCTAAAATAATCCCCGTCGCTGCCATAGGCAGGGCGATGGGCTTTGCCTGTAATGGTGCGGGGCGCAACATCCAGCCATTTGTAACCACCCTGTTCTTCCATTACTTTGTTATACATATAGGCACAGGCCCCGCCGGGCACGTCTTCATCCACAAACACAATCCTGCTTGTTTTTTTAAGTGACTGCAGTATGATATGATGAATATCAAAAGGTATTAGTGTTTGCACGTCTATCACCTCGCAATGTATGCCATTTGCCTCCAGCCGCACAACTGCATCCTGTACTATGCGCAGGGTAGACCCATAAGAAACCACGGTAATATCGCTGCCTTCTTTTATAACCTCAGGCACACCCAGGGGTATGGTAAACTCGGTAAGGTTGGCAGGTATTTTTTCTTTAAGACGGTAACCATTAAGGCACTCAATTAATATGCCCGGGTCGTTGCCCTGTAGTAATGTATTATACATGCCGGCTGCCTGTACCATGTTACGGGGTACACAAACATAAAAGCCCCGCAGGCTGCCCAGTATCATACCCATGGGCGAACCACTGTGCCATATACCTTCAAGCCGGTGGCCGCGGGTGCGCACAATCATCGGGCAGCTTTGCAGGCCAAACGTGCGGTAATGCAGGGAGGCTGCATCATCCGTAAGCGGTTGCAAGCCATAAACAAGATAATCAAGATACTGTATTTCGGCAATAGGTCTCAACCCCCTTAAAGCCAGCCCTATGCCCTGCCCCATAATGGTAAGTTCCCTTATGCCAGTATCAAAAATGCGGTTAATGCCATGTTTTTCCTGTAAGCCTGCAAACCCCTGGTTTACATCGCCAATGTGGCCAAGGTCTTCCCCAAAAGCTACAACTTTGGGGTTTTCAGCAAAAAGCTTGTCAAAATACCTGTTTAATACTTCGTAACCATTTAGTGCAGGTGCATCGGCGGGTATTAATGGTTTTACTTCCGGTACTTTTAAAGCACTCTTGCTGCCTTCATTATACAAATGTGTGTTATAAAGACGGTTATTTAATGCCTTAAGACTTTTATAGTATTCTTTTATTTCAGGCTGCGATGGCGAGTTTTTTGCAGCATCCACGGCCATTGAAAGGATGCGCATAACATCCCGGCGTAATGGTTCTTTATTTTGTTCAAGCTGCTTAGCCAGGTTTTGCAGGCGGTTATAAGCATCAATATCGCTTACTATGGCAGCGCGTAACAGGTCAATTGTTTTTGCAGCCTGCTCTTTTACCGGGGTTATGTATTCCTGCCATGCCCTGTTGCGGCTTTGCTTAACATCTTCTTTTACCTGCTCTTCAAGTTCCAGCAATTCTTCGTCAGATGCTATCTGGTTTTCAAGTATCCATTCACGCATCTGCCTGATACAATCATAATTTCGTTCCCATTCAAGCCTTTCAGGGCTTTTATAGCGTTCGTGGCTGCCGGAAGTTGAATGACCCTGCGGCTGTGTAAGCTCATCTACGTGAAAAACAGCGGGTATATGTGTATCCCGTATTTTTTTTATACCTGCCTCAAACACTTCACACATACCGGCATAGTCCCAGCCTTTTACTGTGTAAATGTCAATGCCGTTGGTGTCAGCCTTTTTTTGGAATCCCTTTAAAGCTGCGGAAACAGATCCTTTGGTTGTTTGCATTTCCCGAGGCACAGAAATCCCATATCCGTCATCCCAAACAAAAATTGCCAGTGGCACCTGCATTACGCCGGCAGCGTTAACAGCTTCCCAAAAGTGGCCTTCAGTGGTAGAAGCATCACCTATAGTGCAAAAGCATACCTCGTCACCTTTGTGCGAGAGTTCAGTAAAATCTTTGAGTACCTCCGAATTGCGAAATAGCTTTGATGCAAGGGCCAGGCCAACACTACGCGGCATTTGCGCTGCCGTGGGGGCCATGTCTGATGCAGAATTTTTTTGATGCGCCAGGTCTGCCCATTCACCGTTTGCCAAAGTATTGGGTGTAGCATAATGGCTATTCATATTCCGCCCGGCGCTAAAAGGTTCGCGCACGTTGTCAGGATCTGCATAAAGCTGTGCAAAAAGCTGCTGGGTAGTGGCGAGGCCCGCAGCAAACATGAATGTCTGGTCGCGGTAATAACCTGAACGCCAGTCGCCATCCTGAAAAAATTTAGCCATGGCTACCTGCGCAACTTCCTTACCATCGCCAAAAATGCCAAATTTTGCTTTGCCTGTCAGCACTTCCCTGCGGCCTAATAAACTGGCTTCCCTGCTCTCCAGCGCTATGCGGTAGTCTGTAAGTACAGTGGCACGAAAATCCTCATACGACAGCATATCGTCCTCGGTATGTGTGGGGGCCTGGAATTTTTCCATACAACAAAAATATTTAATACAAACTGCAACTTAAAAAGTTTTAAAATTGAGTTGTTTTTTAGTTTTCAACACAACACCCTTCACCAACACAAACTATTGTTAAAGAATTTTAAGATTATTCTTTCCGTAAAACCTGCTCCTGTAAAAAATTAAGTAATAATTTTACCTATAAACAGTAAGCACATGAAGAAGTTATTTATGTTGTTACCCGCGCTTTGTATAGGTTTGCTGCTGCACGCACAAGGTGGATCACCCGCTGCACAACAGGAAGCCGCTACGCCGCCAGATGTTTCAAAATATGTTGAGTTTAAAGAACTTGATCATGATTTTGGTAAAATACCACAGGGTAAACCCGCTGAATTTGACCTGGTGATGAAAAATATTTCATCAGAACCGCTTAAAATAGAAAATGTTCAGGTTGGCTGCGGATGCACAACACCCAAATATGAGCATGGGCCTTATGCGCCCGGTGAAACTTTTAAAATTACTGTTGGGTTTAACGGCAGTGCCCATGGGCCTTTCAGCAAGCTTTTTACAGTGTTTTTTAACGACGGCATGAGCAAGGTTATTCACTTTCACGGCGAAACATTTGATGTGCCTGCCAATGCTGCACCGGCTAACGATGCAGTGCAACAGTTAAAACCGGCTTCATCAAATAATTAGCATTATTTAATTGAGACATTCGTTTATGAAACAAATTTTAACAATAGCTGCCCTGTTGCTTTCGCTTTCGGTATTTGCACAGGATGGCGCACCGGCTAAATTTAAGGTTACCAAATATTCTTTCGGTAAAATAAAACAAGGTGTACCTGTTACTACCTCTTTTACATTTACCAATACCGGCACCAAGCCGCTGATAATTGAAAATGCAGAAGCAGGTTGTGGTTGCACCACCCCTGAATACCCTAAAGCGCCTGTACTGGCGGGTAAAACAGGTACTATTAAAGTTACTTATAATGCAGCCAGCGCCGGCCCTTTTACGAAGAATGTAAACGTAAAGTTTGCAGGTACCCAATTGCCTGTAACGTTGCTTATTGAAGGCGAGGTTGTGGCCGCTAAGCAATAGCTTTTTTACGATTTTTGAATAAAAAGTCATTTTAAAAACGCCTCACTTGTGTGGGGCATTTTTAATTTCTGCTCCCGCCCCTGTAATTGGCGCAACGTTTTTTGCAGTAGGTTTGCGGCATGGCAAATTTAACAATAAGCAGGCGCGGGCAGTTAATGCCCGCCTCACCCATACGTAAACTTGTACCCTTTGCCGAAGCGGCTAAAAAAAGGGGGGTTAAAGTGTATCATCTTAATATAGGGCAGCCGGATATTGAAACACCAAAAGCTGCTATGGATGCTGTAAGGCACAGTGACTTTGCTGTGCTTGAGTACAGCCACAGTGCAGGTAACGAGAGTTACCGCCGCAAACTGGTAGAATATTACCGCAAGCGTAATATTAATATTAACCATACCCAAATAATTATTACTACCGGTGGCAGTGAAGCTATTTTATTTGGTTTTATGGCTTGTTTTGATGAAGGTGACGAGGTAATTATTCCCGAGCCGTTTTATGCAAACTATAATGGCTTTGCAGTTGAAGCCGGGGTAAAGGTTGTGCCTATACCATCGGGCATTGAAACCGGTTTTGCCCTGCCGCCTATTGAAGACTTTGAAAAAGCTATAACCCCGCGTACAAAGGCAATAATTATATGCAATCCCAATAACCCCACCGGCTACCTTTATAGTGAGGCGGAGATGAAAACGCTGGGCAATATTGTTAAAAAGCATAACCTGTACCTTTTTGCCGATGAAGCTTACCGCGAGTTTTGTTATGAAGGGGCACATTTTAGCGCCATGCAGTTAGAGGGGGTTGATGATAATGTTGTGCTGATGGATACGATTAGTAAACGGTATAGTGCCTGTGGCGGCAGGATAGGCGCATTTATAACAAAAAATGCGCAATTGCTGGACACGGTTATGAAATTTGCACAGGCAAGGTTAAGCCCGCCCGGGTTTGCCCAGATACTTGGTGAAGCTGCTGTTGATTTGCCTGATGATTACTTTGACAAGACAAAAGCTGAATATAAGGCAAGGCGGAACCTGATTGTAAAACGACTGAATGCTATGGACGGAGTTTTTTGCCCAAACCCGGGTGGCGCTTTTTATGCCATGGCAAGTCTGCCTGTGGCTGATGCCGACTTTTTTTGCCAATGGTTGCTGGAAAATTTTGAGTACAATAAGCAAACAGTTATGCTGGCGCCTGCCAGCGGGTTTTATGGCACCCCCGGCCTGGGTAAAAATGAAGTGCGGTTAGCGTATGTGTTAAACCTGGAAGCAATTGATAAGGCTATGGATTGCCTGGAAGAAGCACTAAGGAAATTTAAAGTGGCCTCAAATACATTATAATATAAAATATATGATTGCTTTATGGATAATTGCCTTATTTTTGTGTCATAACAATGGAAAAATGATAAATATAAAATAATTGTAATATATTTTAACTCTTTCATATGGCAAGCAATCGAAGACGGCCTGTTGTTTTTACAACGGGCTTTTTCTTTTTTTAAATGTGATGAAACTTGTATGATGAAAACCTTTATTTTTGCACCCCATTTGGCGAGGTAGCTCAGGCGGTTAGAGCGTTGGATTCATAACCCAAAGGTCAAGGGTTCAACTCCCTTTCTCGCTACATTGAAAATAAAGCAGTTACAACTAAAATGTTGTAGCTGCTTTTTATTTACTGCAACAATACTACAACATTTTACAAAAGCCATATTCCTGTTGTGTAAAGCTTATAACTACAATAGTTCATTAAAGATGCAACCGCCGGTTAATACTGTTAATTTGAAACCAGCTTTAGAACAATATTCTGTTTTTGCACTAAATATGCCGCAAGGTCTTATGGCCAACACGCACGGCTATTGATGAAGACCCTTCGGAGAAGGGAAAGGAACTGGCTTACATTAAACCAACCGGCACTTATGCCTTTGTTCGGCTTTTGTGCTAACCATGTCGCAGAGGGTCCATACTCGCCCGCATTGCCACGCTATGGGATTGGCGGAGAATATATTAAGCGCGGCTTCACTCTGTGAAGAACGAAAGAACCCGAAGGGCAGGGCAGTTCTAAGCGAGGCCTTCAAGAGACATTAACTGTTCTGCTTAGTACTGCCCTGGCTTGGTCGCAGACTTTGCGGCAACGATGCCGGAAGGAGACCTTTTTACTTGATTT
>DASZUX010000699.1:0-8666 GCA_035547455.1 Chitinophagaceae bacterium | reverse complement strand
GGTAAGCAAACCCTTGCAGCCATAAATGCATTGCCCACCATGCTAATGGCGATGCAATAAGTATAGCTATTAAAACAAGCTGCATAAATTCTTTTGACAACAGTACCGCTATCCCCGCTACAGATGCGCCCAGCACTTTGCGTATACCAACCTCTTTTGTACGCTGTACTGCCATAAAAGCAGTTAACCCAAGTAAGCCAAGGCTGGCTATAAGTATGGTAAATACTGTAAAAACGCTGAATATTTTAAGCATTTTATCTTCAGCCTTATACATAGCATCATAAGCATCATCCATAAATGAATATTCAAAAGGTTTCTGGCGGTCATATTTTTCGTATGCTGCTTTTATCAATTGTATTACCTGGCCTTCATCTGCATTGGGTTGCAGCTTTGCAAATAAGCAGCCGCCTGCCTTGCCCCAGGCCGAAGCTGTGTCATTATCATGGCTTACAAACAGTGCCAGCGCCTCAATTTTATTTTGCAACGATGCAAAGTTGAAATTCTTAACAACGGCGGCAACTTCAAACTGGCCGTCCACCTTCTCATGCAGCGGGGCATTTTTAAGTCCAAGCTTTTCAACAGCAGCTTCGTTTAAAACAGCCATCCCTTTCTTGTTATAATACAAAGGGTCGTCCGGATGTGTCTTCCATTGTAACCCAAGCATTGGTATAAAATTTTCATCCACGCTAAACGCCGGCAGCGTAACAAGCTGCTGGCCGCCTTTTGGGGTAACCATAAAAATGTCATACCCTTTATACATAGGGTAGTGTGCTGTGCTTACCTGTTTAATGGCCGCTATTGACTGTACATCTTTTTTAAATGCTCCGTAATGCTTGCCTATGCTGGTGGCAAAAGGCACCATAATTACATTTTGCCGGTTTATACCGGTATTAAAATGTTTGAAAAAATACATTTGCCTGTCAATTACGATACCGCATATAATAAGCCCGACCGATATGGTAAACTGGAAGACAGTAAAAAATTTTCTCACGCTCAATGCCCCTGTTTGCCTGGTAAGCCTGCCATATAGTACCATGATAGGCTTATAGGCCGACAGCAATACTGACGGGTAAGCGGCAGCTAATATAATAGTCGTAATATATAACGCCGCAAATGAAAGCAATATACCGCTGTTCTGTAAAAAAGATGCATCTACATCTATACCCAAAAAATTAAAAAATGGCGGTTGTATTAAAACGCATAAGCTGTAAGCAAGCACAAACGAAATGGAAGTGTACAAAGCCGATTCAATAAAAAACTGCACGGCTATTGACTTACGGCTTGCACCCATGGTTTTCCGCACACCAATTTCTTTGGCCCGTGTGGCCGATCTTGCAGTAGCAAGGCTCATATAATTAATTAAGGCAAGCAACAATATAAGTCCTGCAACAAATGGAAATAATGAAAGATATTTTATGTTTGATTCGCTTGTTTCATTAAAATCAAGATGCGTTTTTGTTAACGCCGTTACCATAAACGTTGTGTTGTTCTGGTCGCCTTTACTGCCTGTTTGTGCAAGCTTGTTAATACTTGCTGCAAGTTGCTTTTCATCTCCTTTATTTTTCACCAGGAAATAAGTGGTGAAGCTGCCCACATCTATATTATCAGCCTTTAAATTATTTTTTTCTTCATCAATGCTGCCGATGCTTGCCATTGAAGCCACAAAGTCAAAATTAATGCTTGAGTTGGAGGGTACTTTAGCGGCTACGCCTGTTACGGTAAAACTGTATTTATCATTGTATTTTATTGTTTTGCCAACAGGGTTTTCGCTGCCAAAATACCTGGCAGCAGCTTTTGATGAAAGTACTACCGTAAACGGTTTATTCAACACAGTTTTGGGGCTGCCCTTCAACAGGCTGAATGAGAAAAAATTAAAAAAATCCTTATCAGCAAAATAAAACTGGTCTTCCGTAAATTTTAATGATGCCGATTGCGGGTTTTGCACAAGCGTATTTTTACCCTGGTGTTTTAACCGCATATAATCTTCTACCAAAGGGCTGCCATGTTTAACCATTGGGCCGGATACAAACGATATAGCAGGAATGAAAACAGAATCGTTGCCAAATTTCAATTTCGATTGTACCCAGCAAATCCTTTCTGCATTTTTATGAAAGCTATCATAGCTTTTTTCGTGCTCAAAATATACCATTATGAGCATGCAAACCGTAAGCCCTATAGCAAGGCCCATAATATTTATTGCTGAGAACACAGGGTTTTTAACAAGGTTTCTCCACGCTGTTTTGCAATGATTTTTAAACATACCCGGTTTTTAATGCATTAATTTTATCATATACGTTTTACAGGTTATACCTGTAATCTTACTGCTCCAACTCATTTTTATTCACTTCTCAAACTCTTGGCAGGATTTGCCAGCGCGGCCTTTACCGCCCTGAAGCTAACAGTTGCAAATGCCGTAACAAGCGCAACACCGCCTACCAGCGCAAATACCCACCACTCAATAGATACGCGGTAAGCAAAATTTTGCAGCCAGTTGTGCATAAGCCATGCCGCCACGGGTGACGCTATGAGCACTGCAAGCAATACCAGCTTTAAAAAACCTGCTGATAACAGTCCAACAATATCAGCTACAGAAGCGCCTATCACTTTACGTATGCCAATTTCTTTTACACGCTGCTCTGCTGTAAACGTGGTTAAACCAAATAAGCCAAGGCAGGCTAAAAACACTGCCAGGTAGCTAAAAAATGTAAACAACTGCTGTAATTTATGCTCGCTGCTGTATTGGGCATCCAGCAGGCTATCCACCCAATCAAACTCCAGCACTTTTGCCGGGAAAAACTGCTGCCACAGTTTGTGATATTTTTCTATAAAGGTTTTTTTCGCACCCGGCTTAACTCTTACCAGCATATAGCCATAATTTACCACGCTTGACGCACGCAAAACGCAGGGTTTCATTTTTTCTTTCAATGATTCATTATTAAAATCTTTCAGTACGCCAACAGGTATTCCCCTGAAATTTAAAACGGGTTTGTCAAGTTGCTGCAACCCCAGGAATTTTGCAGTATAGGCTGTAACCAGTACCGGCTGCGAGTTTTGATTTGCTTCCATTTTGGCAAAATCTTTTTCCATCAGCGAATCTGTATTGGGCGCATCTGTAGCCAGTGCAGTATTAAAATAACGCCCTTTTTGCAACTGCAGTTTTAATGTGGCAGCCAGGTCAATATCACCATCAATATACCAAACCTTAACCTTGCTGCCGGGTTGGGAGGGGTTGGGTATTTCTGTTGACATACTGCCTCCGCCAAGAGTAGGCGCCCACGCAGTAATACTTGCCTGCTGCACTTCGGGCAATTGCAGCACTGCCTGCTTAAATGCCACGCCTTTGGTTTCCCACGACACAATATCTGTTTTAAACAGGTTGTTCTTGTCAAAGCCCAGGTCTTTGTTATCTAAAAAACGCAACTGGCTTTGTACTATTACCGCGGCAACCAATATAATTATTGAAATAGAAAACTGTAATATTACAAGACCCTTGCGCAATAACCCTGTACCTGCATTACCAGCCAGCCTGCTTTTAAGCACAAGCGCCGGCCGTGGCCGTGACAGTACAAAAGCCGGGTATAAACCCGTAAACAGGCTTACCAGCAGCATAGCGCTACTGGCCGCGCCAACCATTAAAAAATTATTGGTTAAGCTTATTGCCAGTATGCGGCCTAAAGATTTTTCTACAGCAGGTATAAACAGGTTATACAGCAGCAGGGACAATACAAAGGCAATACAGAAAAATAACAATGACTCAAACAGGAACTGGGCAATAAGCTGTTTTTTATGCGCACCAAGTACTTTACGTATGCCTGTTTCGCGTATGCGTTTTAAAGCACGCGCAGTAGTAAGGTTTACAAAATTGATGCATGCCACCAGCAGCAGCAGCACTGCCACACCCGCAAAAATGTACACGTTCTGTATATTGCCCCTGTTACCGGTTTCAGACAAATAGCCTGACCGCAGGTACACATCGGTCAACGGTTGAAAGGTGTATGAATACCGGGCCTTGCCTTCTGTAAAAATATTCTTATACCATTTGTTTACTTTGCCTGTAAACTGCGCAATGCCTGTGCCGGGGCGCAACAGTAAATACTGCTGGGTAAAAGTGCCGTATTCCTGTTTATAAAGTTCATTATCTGTTGGCCTGAACTCACGCACGAGTATAGCATCAGCATACAGGTGGGTATTTGACGGAATATCTTTTATAATGCCTGTTATAAGATATTGTTTGGCATTGCCGAATGATGGTATGTTGTTTACAGTTTGCCCGACGGGGTTGGCAGAAGGAAAAAATTTCTTTTTAAATTTTTCAGTTATAATAAGGTTAGGGTAATCTTTTACATATTGTTGCGGATGGCCCGCTGTAACAGTAAAGTTCAGCACGTTCCATACAGACGGCTCGGCATACAGCACATTCAGCTTGATACCATCTTTATCAGCACCTGCCTGCAGCCTGTCGTCACGCACATACATCCTGCAATAATCAGTCACTTCGGGAAAATTCTTCTTTAAAGCCGGCCCCAATCCTGTAAAAGTGCCTAAAAACTGTTCCTGCCCGCCGTTGCCGGTATTGTTAACACTAATGATACGATATATATTGGCTGCATTTTTCCATTGCCTGTCGTATGACAAATCATTTATCACCACTGTAGCCACCAGCAGGCAGGCAGTAAGGCCAATGGTTAAACCTGCTATGTTTATTGCCGAATACAGTTTGTTTCTTAACAGGTTGCGCCATGCTGTGAGCAAATAGTTTTTAAGCATATAGTGTTATTTGGTTCATGGTTCATAGTTCATGCCTCATCGTCCATAGTTGGTAGTCCAATTCAAAACAGCGCATATTTCAAAGGGGCGCCGCACTTTGCCGCCTGTCGTAATCGTCTGCTGGTTGTCCTCGCACCTGGCACTTTTCGCGTTCCCCCCTTTTATCATTCCGTTCTCAAACTTTTTACCGGGTTAGCCACTGCAGCCTTAATTGCCCTGAAGCTTACCGTAACAAGTGTTATAAGTAATGCCCCTGCCCCGGCACCAGCAAAAATCCACCACGATAATGCAGCCCTGTAAGTATAGTGCTGCAACCAGCCATGCATAAAATAATAGGATACCGGTACTGCTACAAAAAAAGAGATTGATACAAGCACTACAAACTCCCTTGATAACAAACCCCATAATGTAAGAGTAGAAGCGCCTAATATCTTACGCACCCCTATTTCTTTCGTGCGCTGCTCCGCTACAAAAGAAACCAGCCCGAACAACCCGAGGCATGAAATAATTACTGCTAATGTGGCAAAAAAACTTGCCAGTTTACCAACCCGTTCCTCATCACTGAATTTTTTTGCGTACTCCTCATTAATAAAATGGTATTCAAACGGCTGCTCCGGGTTAAATTTTTTAAAAGTGGTTGCTATATTATCTACCGCTTTTGCAGCAGCCGCGCCTGGCATTATTCTTATTAATACGGCATACCCTCCGCTGGTATCAAGGCTGTACACTGTGGGCCTGGCATCTTCGTATGGTGACTGCATCACCATATTATCAACTACCCCAACAACTTTATATGGTGTGCCAAACCATGTTATATTTTGACCGACTGGCTTTTTTAACTGCATAAAGCTTACAGCAGCTTCGTTTAATATGACAGCCGCTGAGTCAGAAGAAAAATCGCGCGAAAAGTCCCGTCCTTCTTTTATCGTCCACCCTACCGTTTTGCCATAGTCATACGAGCCCCACGAAGTATTGAAATCAACAGACAGGTTAGGGTCTTTACCCTGCCAGCTAATACCGCTGGTGCTGCCATTAATGCCGGTTGTAGGGCTCCCGGCCTCGGTAATAGAGGCTACAGTGCCACTTTGCAGCAATTCGCTTTTAACCGCATCAAAATGCTTGTGTATGGCAGGTGTTATAACAGGCACAAATACAAGGCCCTCGCGGCTATAACCTACCGGCCTGTTTTTAGCAAACTGTATTTGCCTGTAAACCACTATAGTAGCAATTATAAGGCTTACTGAAATGCTGAACTGCAATACTACTAACACCTTACGGGGCACAGCAGCAAGCCTGCCCGCTTTAAAGGTTCCTTTTAAAACTTTTACCGGTTTAAATGAAGAAAGGTAGAAGGCCGGGTAACTGCCTGATACAACGGCTGTTAATATTGCAAACACCAGGCAAAGCAACCAGAAATAAACATTGCCCCATGGCAAAGCCATTTGCTTGCCTGACACATTGTTAAAAAACGGCAGTGCGCACTGTACCATCAGTACAGATAATGCAAGGGCAAATAACACTGTTAATAGTGATTCATTAAAAAACTGCAGTATAAGCTGGCTTCTAAGTGAACCTACCGTTTTGCGTATGCCCACCTCTTTTGCCCTCTTTTCGCTGCGGGCTGTACTCAGGTTCATAAAGTTTATACAAGCCAGCAGCAATACAAATACACCTATAATGCCAAACATCCATACATATTGTATGGCGCCGCCTGTATTAACGCCATTTTTATATTCGGCATATAAGTGCCATTTGCTCATTGGCTCAATAAACAGCGCGGGCTTCTTCTTTTGCAGCTGGGGGTTAACTTTTTTTAGTTTGGCATCTCTTATTCCGGCGTTAACGCTTGCAATATTTGCATTATCATTTAACTGCACATACAGGTCAACAAAATTGGGCCGCCATGGGTCACTCATGTTTTTCGGCCCGTCGGGCTGATTATAATATAAGTCCCATGTTGCTATAAAATCCAGGTCTGCAAAAGATGAGTTGCATGGAAAGTCTTTATAAACACCTGTAACTTTTACATCAACCTGGTCGCCTATTCTCAATACTTTATTAACCGGGTCATCATTATTAAAATAGGCTTTTGCAGCAGATGCCGATATAAGTACAGAGGAAGGGTCGCTTAAACTGCTGCTGCCATTAAGCATCTGCAGGGTTAGCATGGCAGGCATTTCTTTTTCAAAAAAGCCGCCCTGTTTATTAAGTTTTTTATCATTATACGCAAGCATGTGATCACCTATGTCAACACCCATGGCAATATGCTTAAAATTATGCCCGTAATTGCGGCGCAGTTCATCGGACAAGGGGTATGGTACAGATTTCCATGTTTGCACCTCACCATTGTTGGTAACATTTTGTATTACACGCCCAAGCGTATTGTAATTGGAGAAATTTTTATCAAACGACAACTCGTCATACATCCACAAACCAATTAATATGGTAACAGCCATACCTATTGCCAGGCCGGCAATATTAATAAACGAATGCACCTTGTTTTTTATAAGGTTTCTAAATGCGGTGATTAAATAATTTTTTAGCATATAATATGGTTCATAGTTTATAGTTCATAGTCAATGACACTTGGTTAACAGTAAAGAACTAATACGAAAGCTTTTTATAATATTATCTCCCGGGCTTAATAGCCTCATACTTCGTCATTCACGCCTGCCCTTTATTTCCGGGTATCAGGACATGGCAGGTATTTCCAACTTCGTAAATCGTACTTCGTACATGGCATCATTCCGTTCTCAAACTCTTAACGGGGTTGGTTACCGCGGCCTTAATAGCCTGGTAGCTAATGGTAGCCAGCGCAATAAATACCGCCAGCATGCCTGCTATTGCAAACACCCACCACTCTATATTAATGCGGTAAGCAAAGTCCTGCAGCCATTGGTGCATTATATAATATGCTACAGGCGATGCAATTACAAACGCAACCAGTACTAATTTTATAAAATCTTTGCTCAGCAAAAGCACAATATTGCTTACTGAGGCCCCAAGCACTTTGCGCACACCAATTTCCTTTGTGCGCTGCAGTGTGGCAAACAGCGATAAACCGAGTAACCCAAGGCAGGCTATACATATTGCAAAACCTGCAAATATGCCGAACGCCTTGCCAAACAACTGGTCATCGGCGTATTGCTGTTTAAACCGTTCGTCTAAAAAGAAATAATCAAACAGGTTGCCCGGAAAATATTGATTGTACTTTGTTTTTATAGCGGCAATGGTATTTGCAACATTGGCTGCATTTACCTTAATTGAAATTGGGTTGTAAGTACCATAGGTAGGCAATATAAGCGTTGGCTCCATCGGGTAGCGTAATGATTTTTGATGGAAGTTATTGATGATGCCAATAACCGTCCAGTTACCGCCAAAGAGAAAAACCTGTTTGCCTACAGCGTCGCTGTTTGATGTAAAGCCGAGTTGTTTAACTGCAGCTTCATTCAGCAACAGGTTATGCAGTTTCCTGAAATCAGCATTATAATCCAGTGATGTAAAATTCCTGCCGCTTAATAACTTAATTCCGTATACGCTTAAAAAATCGGCATCTGCACCCATATTCCTAACGGTATAATGGTTACCGCTTGCATCATCGGTGCGGTGTACATCAAACGCACGGCTAAGTTCGCGGCCAGCCTCAGTGCTAATACTTGCTGCACCGGCAACACCGGGTATTTGCTCTGCAGCTTGTTTAAAGCTGTTTACACGCTGTATAAATGACGAGTCAAACCCCATCAGCATAGGCGGCTTTATTATAAGCATCTGGTCAATGTTCATACCAAGGCTCTGCCGGTTCATAAACCTTACCTGCTTATACACTACAAATGAGCCGATAATTAACGCAACTGTTATGGCAAACTGGCCAACTACCAGCACTTTGCGCAATGCAATAC
>DASZUX010000698.1:0-2150 GCA_035547455.1 Chitinophagaceae bacterium | reverse complement strand
AGCGCGTCATCAAAACAGTGCCACTGAAAAGCTGGCATGGGATGAACAATGCCTTGCGCTCGCGCAATCTATTCCCGGTGAACCTGTGCAAAGCACTTACCCCTCTCTTTACCTTAACATAGCCAAATGCCACGAAGACCTGGGTAATAAGCAAGAGGCATTAAGGCATTATAAGCTTGCATCATCTTTTGAACACCTGCTGGCAGACGACGGGTATGGCAGCATGATAAAGGCAGGCATTAAAAAAGGGTTGCAAAGGGTACAGTAGTTAGCAATATATGTATTGGCCAAATTACCCCCTTATGTTGTCGTTTTCACACAGTGCAGCCGCGGTAGCATATTGTTAGGTTTGCATATTGTTCAACGCTTTAAAATTAAAACCATGTCTTCAACATTAGCAGCTAACCAGCAATTTACGCTGCACACAAAACTTTTTAAGAATGTACTCGACGGTATCAGCAACGAACAGGGGTCGGTACGGCTGGCAGAAAATATTAATCACCTTGCGTGGATTGCAGGCCATCTTACCAATATTCGTTACAATGTATCAGCCATGATGGGTGTACAACGGCCCTTTCCTTTTCATGACCTGTATGTTGATATGACCCAGCCGCCACCGCATAACAGGAAGCTTGACCTAACATTGCAATACCCTGCACTGAACGAATTAAAGAAGTGTTGGGATGAAATATCGCCAATTTTTACTGGCGCCATAAGTAACCTTACAGCAGAGCAACTGGCTATGCCATTGCCCTTTAAAGTTCCTACGGGCGATACATTTTTTGATGCGTTAAGCTTTATGGGCTCGCACGAAGCATATCATATCGGCCAAATGAGCATAATACGCAGGTATATAGGCCTTGACGCTATGTCTTACCAATAGCCATACACTTCTAAATAAAAAACCTCCGGTGTGTACGGAGGTTTTTTACTGCAATATTCTTTACTGCTAAAATACATTATACCCTATGCTTATGTAATAAAGGCCGCCGATCATGGGGTTACCGTAAGCATTTATATAATAATGATTAAACAGGTTTGTTGCACCCAGCTTAAACAGCAGTTTTTCTTTTGTAAGTTTATAGCTAACCTGGGCATCAACAGTAGTAAAAGCTTTTACAGGGCCTGATGCAAAGTCTCCATCAAAATAAAAGGCATCCTGCCACCTGGCAATTATATTAAAACCCATTGCTTTATTAGGCCCGAAGCCCGAGTTGCCAAAACCAATGTTTGTACGGTACTTGGGTGTATTAAATTGTGCCTGGAAATTAGCCGGCACATTGGTTATGTCGTCAGAATAAAAATTCCAGTTAAGGAAGAAATTTTTCTGTAACACAAAGTCAAGTGAAAAGCCGTAACCCCAGGTATTTACCTTGCTGTTGCTGTTAACGGCAATTGAAACAGGCGTGGGGTTAGTAGTGGGATCCTGTATGGTAGTAATCCTGCCCAAAAAGTTTTTGTACTCGCCATAATACCCATACATATCCAATAATATTTTTTTAGAGAATAACGCCTTATACCCGGCCTCAAACGAAGAGGAAGATTCCGGCTTATATTCGCCAAACTGCTGTACAACAAGTGTTGATGGGTTATGCGTTGCCATAAACTGCTCAAAGCTTGCAAGCGTATATACAGGGTCAGTATCAAAATGGTGCAGTTTTCTCAATTCAGGCAAACCGCCAATCAGCACGCCAGACCCTGTTTGCAGGTTGATGTACTGGTTTTGAGTAGTAGGAAACCTGTAAGCGGTTTGATAAGATACGCGTATGTTCTGGTCTTCAGCAACCTTTACCACGGCTGATATACGTGGCGTAAACCGGCCTTTAAAATTATCATTCTTATCATAACGGCCTGAGCCGGTTAACTTAAGTACATCTTTAAAAAGTTTTTTTGACACTTCGGCGTACATACCATATTCGTTAATAGGTATTTTACCGTTATAATCAATAAACAGGGTACCCTGGCTGTTTAGTAAATATTTTTTCCAGCTTGCTCCTGCCAGTAAACTCCAGCCTTTATCTGCCAGCTTAAGTGCATCAGTAAAATTATACTGGCCTTCAACCATAAACAGGCTTGTTCTGTCAAGAAAATGTCCACCTAGCGGAATGGTTTTTTGCGCTACCTGGTTAAACAGCTGCGTAAATGCAGCG
>DASZUX010000697.1:0-15815 GCA_035547455.1 Chitinophagaceae bacterium | reverse complement strand
AGCGGTGGTATATACGCGGGAAGGCCTGCTGGTATAATTCAGTAAACGTTTTTGTGTCTTTTAAAATATAATAGCCCAATTGCTGGCTGAACAGAACACGCCTGAATATAAATTCATGTCCCACCATCAGTCCCGCAAGGTTGCTGCTGGTATTATCGCCGAGGTTTTTCTTTATGCTGGCGAGGCCGCCATCACGGTATGCTTCCAACGAGAGTGTAAGGTTATCGAGCCTGCTTATTCTTTTACTTGCCTGTATAAAGCCACCCACAAGGTATTTGCGTGCATTTACCCACCCGGCATTGTAGCCGGATTTTGGCGAGTAATAAAGCCCGGCGTCGTATTCCACCCTGCTGTGCCGGTAGCCTTGCGCCGGCTCCCTGCTGTAAGCGGGAAAATGATTGTTAGCGGGCGTATAAAGCAGGCCTATAGAGGCGCTGGGGTAATTTATCCCATGGTTGGGCAGCTCAAATCCGCCGTTGGAGTTGTGCTGGAAACTCGTCATAAAGCTCAGCGCTGCATGTGGGCTTATCTTGTAATTTATACCCACTCCAATGGTAAGAAAAGCATTTACCGGCAGGCTGTATGACTGGTTGGCCGGGTTTTTAATGGAGTCGTGCGGGTTGGTAAGATACGACAGCCCGGCACCGGTACGCAGAAAAAAACTGCTTTTTTTGCCTAACCTGTAATTAGGTTCAATAAAATAAGCTGCTGAAAATGCTTTGCCCAAAATGGGTGTATTAAAATCGAAGTAAGAAAATATTAACCCCATGCGCGGGTAGCAGCGGTAGTTTTCCCAGCGGGCCTTATCAGTATGCTGCAGGGACCATTCAAATTCAAAGCCACGCGGGTGTGCGCCGGCAGTATTTTCCACAAACTTCGTATGAGCGTATATAACACCATAGTGCAGCCGCAGCGCATATACCGGGTACATAGTATTGCCTGCACTTGTATCTTTACCGGGCTGCGCTTTTATGCAGGCGGTACAACAAAACGCTAACCCAACATTCCATAATCTTCTTATTAAAAAACAACCGGGCACTGGCATTGTAAATAATGTATAAGCTTTGATAGTGGTGGTGGTAAAAATACGCACTAAACCGTTTGCCGGTTTAAAGTGCGGGTACATAAAAAGCAAGATTAAATAAATTTAATACCGGCATTTGGCTACATTTGGATATGGCCTACGCAGCGGATATTTATGAGCGCATGGTATCTGCCAAAGTGTATATTGATAAAAACTTTGACAGCAATATAGACCTTGCAGGCATAAGCCGGCAAGCATGCCTTTCACCATACCATTTTCACAGGTTGTTTACTACTATATACCGCAAAACGCCACACCAGTACCTTACCTGGAAGCGCCTGGAGAAAGCCAGGCTGCTGCTGGAAAAAGAAGGTATAAGTGTAACCGAAGTGTGCAACAGTGTTGGGTTTGAAAGCCTTAGTTCCTTTAGCTTATTGTTTAAACGCGAAAGCGGTTATGCCCCGCAGTACTACCGCAATATTGCTTATCTTAAAAAGAAACTTGCCAAAGAACAGCCCAAAAGGTTTATACCGCATTGTTATATTGAAACATTTAAGCTGGGGTAGCGTGTTTTCCCTAAAACAGCAATTTTCAATAAACCGTGTAATAAGGTTTCCATTAGCTTCACATTCTCAAAAATATTTACTATGGTAACCAAATTATCACACGCCTCAATTTTTGTAACTGACCAGCAAAAAGCCTATGATTTTTATGTAACAACACTGGGCTTTAAGGTAAACACCGATGTAACCATGGAAAATGGCTTTCGCTGGCTTACGATTACACCCCCGGAACAGCCAGACCTGGAAATTGCCATTCTCGCACCCCTTCACGGCGGTATGCATTACAATACGGAGGTGGTAAATGCCTTTAAAGTATTGCTGGAGAACGAAGCGTTGGGTGCCGGGGTGCTGTACACGCCTGATTGCCGCGCTACTTACGAAGAATTAAAGGCCAGGGGTGTTAAGTTTAAAGGCGAGCCAAAGGAGCAGTTTTATGGTATTGAGGCTATAATTACCGATGGTTGCGGCAACTGGTTTAGCATGACCCAGCCCAAAGAAATGTAAGCATTCAATTTTGCCTTGAAAATGCTTTGCGCACCTTAATTTCGCGGCATGAAAAAGCTTGCCCCCCTTTTTGTGCTGCTTGCAGTGAGCGGCATTTTGTTTGCTTCTCCCGAAATTACGCTTAAGCCCGGCCTTAGCATTACCAGGTCGGTAGTTATAAGCCGGCAGCTGTACACGCTTAATGCAGATACTGCACTTACAAAACCGCTTATTGTTATTACAGGTAAAAACATTACGGTTGATTTTAATAATGCCGTTTTACAGGGCAGCAATAACAAAGCGCTGCCCAACGGGTTTTATGGGTTAGCGGTAATGGTAATGCCGGGTTCGTCCAATATCACCATACTTAATGCCAATATACACGGCTATAAAATAGCCATAATGGCAGATAGTGTGGAGCAACTGCATATTTATAACAGCAACTGCAGCTACAACTACCGCCAGCGCCTGCACAGCAACTGGCAGCGTGAGGATGTAAGCGACTGGCAAAGCTACCATCACAACGAAAACGGGGAATGGAAGCGTTATGGAGCCGGAATTTACTTATATAACTGTAATGGGGCCGCTTTAAAAGGAAATACCGTGACAGGCGGCCAATGCGGGCTGATGATGACGCGCTGCAACTATGCTGATGTTTATAACAATGACTTTTCTTTCAACTCAGGGCTGGGTATTGGCATGTACCGGAGCAGTAATAACCGGGTATATAATAACAGGCTTGATTTTAATGTGCGCGGTTACAGCGACGGCATTTACTACCGCGGGCAGGACAGCGGCGGTATACTTGTGTTTGAGCAATGCAGTAACAATGTATTTGCCTATAACTCAGTAACGCACGGCGGCGATGGTTTTTTTCTTTGGGCAGGACAATACACAATGGATAGTGGCAAGGGCGGTTGTAATGATAACCTGTTGTACGGAAATGATTTTTCGTATGCGCCGACAAATGGGGTGGAATTAACGTTTAGCAGGAATGATATTGAAAAAAATATTATTAATGAATGCGATAATGCCATTTGGGGTGGTTACAGCTATAGTACGGTAGTATATGATAACGAAATAAAGGGCAACCACACCGGTATTGCCATTGAGCACGGGCAGAATAATGCTGTTGGTTTTAACCGTTTTGAAAAAAATACTACTTCCATTAAACTGTGGGGACATACTATAGAGCCTTCTGATTGGGGATATCCAAAATACCGCGACACCAAAAGCCATAATTACCAGGTATATGGCAATAGCTTTGTTAATGAAAAACTGGTATATGATATTATGGAGACGGACAGCCTTTGGTTTGAAAGCAATATAATGCATGGGTGTGGTGAGATATACAAATTGGGTAAACTTATAACAAGGCTTGATACATCAAGACAAAAAGCATTGCTTGATATTCCCGCAGGCAGCTTATCAAAAAATAACCTTATAAGTGGTATTAACAGGGTGCCTGCAACATTTGATAAATATAAACACCCCGGCCGCGGCCAAATACGCGTAACCGAATGGGGGCCTTACGATTTTCGTTACCCGCTGGTGTTTTTGCAGAAAGTAGATAAAGACGGTTTGTATCATTTTGAAGTAATGCATCCCGGTGGCACATGGCAAACGGGGCAGCTAAAAGGTTTCAGCATTGTGCAACAGCACGGCGACAGTATTGTGGCAAAGGCGGATTCAGCGGTTACGGATAGGTTTTTACAGTTGCAATATACCGGTAAAGCCTTTACGGATATGTTTGGAAAGCAACACGCTGCAAACAATACATACCTGTTTAGCTACCATGAATTTGATGCGCACCCGCAATGGAACATAAACTTTTATAAATGGGATAGTGCGCATGCGGCGGATAAAGATTATTCTTCTTTTACCCAATCACTGCAAACACCCGTTTATACAACAACTGCTAATAAAATAGATTATACATGGTGGGGCGCGGTAGGCAAGGGGCTGCCTGCGGACTCATTTGCCACGGTAGCAACAACAGTAATGGATTTGCCCGAACATGATTATACCTTAAGCCTTACCGCGGACGATATGGTAAAATTATATATAGATGATAAGCCGGTGATTGATGCTTGGGATCCTTCCATTGTTAACCTTGATGAAAACACCAACCACAATGTGAAAGTGCATTTAAAAGGTAAACATACCTTTAAAATTGTACACGCCGAAATTGGCGGGTTGGCTACATTAATGTTTTACTTAAACGAGAGTATTATGCCGGGTTCAGCCCGTATGTAAGAGAGCTTATGCGGCGCTCTGTCTCTTCTGTAAGCATATTTTATGCCGGGTTCAGCCGCCTGGCCATGCGCCAATTACATGTCATTGTCTTTCAATAGGTTAATTGGGACGGTATTAGCTATTTTCCAATAAATTCTATTATTCCCTTTTTAAAACTTTCAAAAGAGGCAGTCGTAACATGGCTCAACCTGCCCATAAACAAAAATTAAAAACGTTTTGCTTTTAAAAAACGAACTTTATATAACTTAATACCTACATTTACCCAATAATTTACGATAATGAAGCTTTTTGTAGCAAGCCTGCCCTCCGACTTTGATGAAGTTGATTTCAGGGAAATGTTTGAGTTATATGGCGATGTAACATCTGCCAAATTGGTTACCGACAGGGCAACCGGTAAAAGTAAAGGTTTTGGTTTTATAGAAATGCCATCAAAACTTGAGGCACTTCAAACCATTGAAGCACTTAACGGCGCAAAAATAAAAGGTAAGAAACTCTCTGTAATGGAAGCCGACGAACAAAAGCGCGGAAGCAGTGGCCCCGGCGGCCAGGGTGGCGGCGGCTTTAACAGGGATCGCGGCGGATATCGCGACCGGGGTTTTAATAACGACCGGGGAGATAATTACAACCGTGGCGACAGGGGTGACCGCGGAGATCGCGGCGACCATAATGACCGCCCCCCGCGCAGGTGGTAATTTTGCAGACACTAATACGGTATTTTACAGTTTAAAACAATAATCCCGGCCAGGCTTTTTTGATTAACCTATTAAAGCCTGGCTATGGTTTTGTATGGCAGGAGGGGGTTAATTACTTTTGCACTACCTATGGCTATAATTTGCTTTAGCGGTGCAAAATTAGCACCTGCACAATTGCCGCCACTGTGCTAAATATATTTTACAGGTTAGTGTACAATCTTCACGTTTCATTTTAGATATTGGCCTTTTCCTTTACAGCACTCAATTAACCAGTGCTATGGCCATGCCGTCATACTCCTTTACGCCAACTGTTTGAATAATAGTAGCAGTAACATCCGTGGTTTTAGAAAGTAATGTATTTAGCCGCTGTACACCCTGCACATTTTCATCTGTGCTGCCGGCGTCAAGTACCTTGCCATCGCGAATTACATTATCTGCAATAATAAGGGTGCCCGGGCGGGAAAGTTTTAAAGCCCATTCAAAATATTCTGCATAAGGTTGTTTATCGGCATCAATAAAAATAAAATCAAAAGGCCCCGTTCCCTCCGCTTCAACCACAGGCAGCATATCCAGCGCTTTGCCAACTCTTATCTCTACCACGTTTGTCAAACCAGCGCGGTCAATATTTTTCTGTGCAACATTTGCGTGGTGCTGGCTGTATTCCAGTGTTATAAGCTTGCCGCCGGCTGGCAGCGCTCTTCCAAGCCATATAGTACTGTACCCGCCAAGGGTGCCAAGCTCCAGTATCTTTTTTGCATGGCACAACTTTGCCATAATATGCAGAAACTTACCCTGGTTAGGAGATATGCTTATTTGCGGAATGCCGTTTTCAATAATTGATTTTTCTACTGCGTCCAGCGCTTCATCGGCCGGGTTAAACAAGTTACTTATATAGGCATCTACCTGCCCGAATATTTCATTGTCCATCGTTAGCATTATTTTGTTAAAAGTAGCAGAAATTTATCTGAAGAAGGCGCTTATAGTGCTAACTTTTTCTTTAGCTTTTTTACCAGGCTTTCTTTGCGAGGTTTTGGCCTGCCATCGTGTGTGAGCTGGTGCTCAAAATTGTACTTTAACTTTGCTGCATAGGCCCTTTCTTCATCATTGCCTTTCATCAGCTCATCAATAAAAGGGGGTACGTTTACATTAAGCATACCGTTTACTGATATTGTGTTGTAACCGCTTCTGCCAACGGGATTGTTGTTATTATTTATGGGCGGCTTATCATTCTCTGCAAAATAATCAACCTGGTATATATCAGGGTTTTGATGTTTTAACCGTTTTGTGCCCCGCCTTTCATTACGCCATGGGTGTTCGCCTTTAAACATTTGGCCCAGCAGGAAATTCTTGTTCCAGAGCGTTACCTGGTGCGACATTAAAAAGTCAGATGCCGCATTATTTAGTTTGGCAACAGTAAAACCTTCAATGTTATATTCTGTTGGTGTTGTTATATATACTTCGCTGCTATGCAGTTTTACCTGCTGCCAGTTGTGTTGCTTTGCAAGTACAAACAATTTTAAAAAAAACTGCTCATTCACATCGTGTTTCAGCCACATGTCTTCCTGCATGTACAATATGTACTCTTCTTTAATTTTTTCTTTCAGCAGGTATGACAGCCTGTCTGACCATTCGCCGCTGCCCGATAAGATATTTTCAAACCCCTTTACGGAAGCCGTTTTTTCTTCTGTAGCAAAGTAATAATTACAGGGTATTGTATGCGGCCAATAATTATTAAAAAAATACTCGAAGCCTTTATATAAAAGCGAATACCTGTCGCAACTATGTACCAGCAATGCTACTTTGTTTTCAGCGGTGTTCATCGGTGTTTATATTTATCAGCAGTTTTACATCAGCCTACATTCTTTCCGGCACGTTAATACCCAGCAATGCCATACCTGTTTTTATGGTGTGTGCAGTTAACCGGGCAAGCCGCAGCCGCAATGTTTTTTTATGTTCATTTACGGCATTCATTATAGAATGTGCAGTGTAAAACGAGTTAAATGTTTTGGCCAGGTTAAAAATATATATTGCCAGTTTTGAAGGGTCGTGGTTTACGGCGGACTCTTCAACAATATCGGCAAATTGTTCAAGATGCATGATCACCGCCTTCTCCAGTGAAAGCAACTCTTCCGGGTTATTGTGGACTGCTTCATTTTCCAGGAAAAGCAAAGCATCTGCATTCTTTAATATGCTTTTTATTCTTGCATGCGTATATTGTATAAAAGGCCCGGTAAACCCATGAAAGTCTATGCTCTCTTCAGGGTTAAACACCATTTTCTTTTTGGGATCAACACGCAGTAAAAAAAATTTTAAAGCTCCAAGGCCAAGGGTATTGTATAGTTCTTCCAGTTCTTCTGCTGTAAAATCTTTTACCTTACCAAGCTCTTCGGTTTTTTGCCTTGCAATGTTAACCATTTCGGCAATAATATCATCTGCGTCCACAACAGTGCCTTCACGGCTTTTCATTTTACCAGTTGGCAGTTCTACCATGCCATAACTAAGATGGTAAATACCGTCTGCTGAAGGCAGCCCCAATTTTTGGCAAATAAGCTTTAGCACTTTAAAGTGGTATATCTGCTCATCGCCCACCACGTAAATGCTTTGGTTATACTTATACTCTTCATACTTGTTAACAGCCAACCCAATATCCTGTGTAATGTACACAGATGTGCCGTCGCGCCGGCGTACTAATTTTTCGTCCAGGCCTTCGGTTGTAAGGTCAATCCAAACGCTGCCATCCTCTTTTTGAAAGAACACGCCTTTTTTCAACCCTTCATCTACCAGGTCTTTTCCCAGCAGGTAGGTTTCGCTCTCGTAATAAATCTTGTCAAAATCGCTGCCTATTTTTTTGTAGGTAATATCAAAACCTTCGTACACCCAGCTATTCATTATCTTCCACAATTCAACAACTTCGGGTTTACCGGCCTCCCAGTCAAGCAGCATCTGCTGGGCGCCTTTCATAATTTCAGCTTCCTTTTCAGCTATTTCTTTGGGCATGCCATTGGCTACCAGTACCTCCACTTGCTTTTTGTACTCATCATTAAACTTTACATAATAATCGCCCACAAAATGGTCGCCTTTAATGCCCGTGCTTTGCGGTGTAGCGCCGTTGGCAAACAGTTGCCAGGCAATCATGCTTTTGCAAATGTGTATGCCGCGGTCGTTAACAATACAGGTTTTTACAATATCGTAGCCGCTGGCCCGCAAAATTGCAGCAGTGCTCCAGCCTAAAAAATTATTGCGCAGGTGGCCAAGGTGCAACGGTTTGTTAGTGTTGGGGGATGAGTACTCCACCACTACTTTTTTGTTTTTTAGCGGGGCTGTGCCGAATGATGTATTACCGTAATTTTCCTGTAAAAAGGCAAGCCAGCAGGCATCAGAAACTACGAGGTTTAAAAAGCCTTTTATAACGTTAAACGAAGTAAATACTGCCGGTTGCTGTTGCACCAGGTAGCTGCCAATTTCGCTGCCCAGCACCTCGGGCGATTTTCGCAACTGTTTTATAAAACCAAAAAGCACCACGGTATAATCGCCTTCAAATTCAGGCTTGGTAGCATTTACCAGTATTTCTTCACCATTAATGTTAACGCCGTATAACTCCCTAATTGCATTGCCGGTTACCTTTTTTATCTGTGCAACAACACTCATTATTTTGCTTAATTTGGCCGTAAAATTAATAAAACAAGGCCTAACCCGCTGCATGGCTGCCGATTATAAAAAGATTGTTTAAAATGCAATGCCAGCCTGCTTTTAATTAAACTAAACTCTATCTTCGCCCCCCGCATGAAGGAACTACACAGGCGCATACGAAAATCCATCCTTTCATTCCTGGATTTTTTTTACCCGTTATTCAAACGGATAATGCCTATTACCACCTACCGGTATGCGGCCTGCGGCGGATTTAACACCTTCTTTAGCATATTACTGTATTTTATTGGCAATAAATTCATTTTCATGGGCCAAAATGTAAACCTTGGCTTTATGGTAATGGATGGCGCAGTGGCCCCGGATTACCTGTTTGCTATATGGATTGCCTTCCCGGTAGGCTTCTATCTTAGCCGTTATGTTGTTTTCCAGGAGTCAACACTGCGCAGGCGCATACAGGTTTTCAGGTATTTTGTAGTTATTGTAGGCAATATGTCGCTAAACTACGTGTGTTTAAAAATATTTACCCGTGTGTTTGCGCCGTACAATACCATTGGCAAAATAGCTACGGCAGTTGTAGTGATTATATACAGTTATTTTGCGCAAAGACATTATTCCTTTAAAACGGCAGGTAAACCCGCGTCCGGTACTGAGTAACGACCATAATTTATTAAGGGCCAATCATTCCAAATAATTTAATACTCGTATTATAATACCCACTGCTAACTTTAAGCATTAATACCTATACTGTGAAAAAGTTTTTTCGCTGGCTGCTGTATGGACTGGGCGGGGTGCTGCTTATACTGCTTATTGCTGCGCAATTTGGTGACGAATTCCGCACCAGTGATAAAGATGCCGCAGCCACCTTTGCAAAAGCCCATGTGCCTTTTAAAACGGGTTACCTGCATATTAACAACAGGACAATGCACTACGTTGCGGCGGGACAAGACAGCCTGCCTACCATTGTGTTTATACATGGGTCGCCCGGTAGCTGGAATGCATTTGAAGATTACCTGCTGGACGCAGACCTGTTGAAAAAATACCGTATGGTAAGCCTTGACAGGCCGGGCTTTGGCTACAGCAATTATGGTGATGCGCTTGATTTTGCCCAACAGGGTATTTTATTAAGTGCGGTGCTTGACACTATACAAAACGGTAAGGCTATGGCATTGGTGGGGCATAGCCTTGGCGGGCCAATGGTAATAAAGCTAACGGCTGAAAACCCAGCCCTGCCGGTAAAAAATATTGTTGTGCTGGCCGGCTCCGTTGACCCTGCACAGGAAGAGCCTGAAAAATGGCGGGGCATTATTAACAAATTTCCGCTACGGTATTTTATACCGGGCGCCATGCGGCCCAGCAATGATGAACTGAAATGGTTTAAAAAAGATGTGTACACGCTTGCCCCCGATTTTGCCAAGGTTACCTGTAACGTAGTACTGATGCACGGCGACAGCGACCAATTAGTACCGCCGCCAAATGCGCTGTACAGCAAGGCTCACCTTACCAATGCCAAAAGTGATACCCTGGTATGGCTGAAAGGAGAAAATCATTTTATACCCTGGACCCGGTTTGATGCTATAAAACAGCAACTACTCCAGTTAAAGGATATGCAGTAAGCGCGTATTAATCTGCGTTCCTCCTGCGTTTGTATACCCTTTTCAACCACATTACCAGGCCGGTTATAACCTGGGCCACAAGTGCAAGGCTGGCAAGGCACATTACTGTTTTACCCGCAATGCCCCATTCATCCCCGGTGTGTATGGCGCGGTTAATTATTTTCCAGCGTGTGCCGGCGGGTGCTGTGCGGCTGCCTTCCGCATATAAAACTTTACAACTGTATGGGTTTATAAAAACCATACTTCTTCCGCCTGGTGTCAGGTCTTCCGGGTACCGGCAGCGTAACTGGTAGGCATCAGCAGGGCCCGGTACATTTATGTCAAATGGTACAGCACCCGGCAGCGCTGCACGGGCAATAGCTATTGCACTGTCTGTTGTTATCATAGTGGCACCGGGCGGCGGTACTATATTCAAATCAGGCGGTGGGGTAGGGCTGCTGTGGGTTAGCTTATACATTAAAGGGGTGGTACTTCTTTCAAAGCCCATGGTAATACCCGTAATAACCAGTAACATTAAAAAAACAAATGAAATAATACCTGTTACACTGTGTACATCAAACCATACCAGCCGCGATTTTACATTCCTGCGTATGCTAATTCGTTTTTGCCGCCACCACAGTATTATACCGGATGGCAGGATAATAAATAGCCCCACGCCGGCCCAAGTCATAATGGTTTTACCCGTATCTCCGTTATTCCTGAAGGCAAGCCGCAGGTGTAACTGGTGAATAAAATTTTGAAATTTATCCCATCCGTCAGGGCCTGTACTTGTGCCAAGCGTATCGCCGGTATATTGGTTAATATATATTTTCCTGTTTTGGGTAAAGACCTGGTAGGAAATACCTGGCGATGTTGAAAGATAATATTCAGTAACAGTATCATTGGGAAAGTAATCATGAATTTTGGTTGTTACCTGTGCAACGGTAAGCGGCTTGCCCGCCTGCGTAACATAGGTCAAATGTGCATGGGCGAGGTTGCTTATTTCCGGTTCAAATGCCATCAGGCCCCCGGTTATGCCAAATACAACGGCCAGCGGAAAAAGTATTAATGAAAGGTATAAATGCACCTTAAAAAAAAATTTGCGCATGTAAACTTGTTTTGCCGAAATTGGGTAAAGATTGCTTTTATATGCAGCAAATGTTACCGGTTACCCGATAAGGAGTAAATACACTTATAGTGCATATACAAAACTAAACTGCCGTTTATATAAATGCTTCGTCCCCCAAAAATGAAGTTTGGTGTAAATTATGGTTATATATTCAAGTCCGCGGCGGTAAATACCTAATTTCAGGTATGCAAAAAAACGCATTTATATTTTCCGGCAGGTTACAATACCGGTTACTGCGCCATATTGTTTTTTGGCTGGTTTGTTTTACCGGCCAGTCACTGGCCGGTGTTGGCGGACCGGCTTTTTTTGGCGTGTTAACCCATAATATGCTTGTAGAATATACACTGGTGCCTGCACTGTACCTGCCTGGGCAGTTCTTCCTGGTGTATATGCTTTTATATTTTGTTGTGCCCAATTATATTTTAAAAACCAGGTATTACCAGGCGTTGGCATGGATAGTTTTGTTAACCATTATAAGCGCTGCAATATCTACACTAATATATGCACCGTTAATTGACCCCGTTCGTACACATTTTATGACGTTTGCCGGCGGCATACGTTTCCAGGCAGAAAATTGGGTTGCTAACCTGCCTGCAGGTTTTATATTCAGCCTGAGGGCAGTAGTAACCGTGGCCGGTTTTGCCGTGGCAATTAAACTGATGAAATACTGGTATGAAAAGGAATATGTTAACAGCATTCTGCAAAAAGAAAAATTAGATGCTGAGCTGCAAAGCCTTAAGGCACAACTGCACCCGCATTTCCTGTTCAACACACTCAATAATATTTATTCCATTACTGAAAATACGTCGCCAATTGCCTCGGAAATGCTTATAAAACTATCCCATTTGCTGCGGTATATTTTATACGAATGCAATAAACCGGTTATAAAATTGTCGCAGGAGTTTAAAATAATTGAAGATTATGCAGCGCTGGAAATTGCGCGCTATAAAAATATTGAAGCCGATATAAGGCTGGCTGAGGGTGCCGGGCACTACACCATAGCCCCGTTGTTACTGCTGCCCCTGGTGGAAAATTGTTTTAAGCACGGCACCAGTAAAATGATAGACCACCCATGGATGAATATAAGCGCGGTGGTAAAAAACGATTTGCTTAATGTAAAAGTAATTAATGGAAAACCCGGCGGACGAAATGGTAATTTTATGGAAGGAATAGGGCTTGCTAACTTAAAAAAGAGGCTGCAACTGCTTTACCCTGCTAAACACCAGTTGGAAGTTATTTGCGATGAAGATGTTTTTATTGTACAGTTAAATATTCACCTTACTGCAGCATAATGGATAACCAGTTAAAAATATTGCGTTGCCTGGTAATGGATGACGAACCGCTTGCGCGCGGGGTAATTTGCCGTTATATAAAACGGTTGCCTGTACTGCAGCTTGCCGCAGAATGCAGTAACGCGCTGGAGGCAATGGCGGTTTTAAAACAACAGCCTGTTGACGTAATATTTGCAGATATACAAATGCCGGAGTTGTTGGGTACTGATTTTATACGTTTGCTGCACCAACCCCCAACTATAATAATTACTACGGCGTTTACAGAGTATGCTATGCAGGGGTACGAGTTAGATGTGGTAGATTACCTTTTAAAACCTGTGCAATTTGAACGTTTTTTAAAGGCCGTAAACAAGGTGTTACGCAACGCAGGTATTCACATCCAGGAGCAGCCCTTATTACAGGACTCCAAAAACAGCAGGACTGAACCTTACCTGTACTTTCGCACAGACAGGAAAATGGTTAAGGTAATGCTGGATGATATTTTATACGTGGAAGGAATGAAAAATTATATAAAAATATTTACCGTTCCCGGTGTTGTGATAACCAAAACCTCTATGAATGCCATAGAGGCGATGCTGCCGGCAGAGTTATTTATTCGTGTACACAGGTCGTACATTGTTTCAAAGCACAAAATAAAAAGTGTTACAGGCGACACCGTTGAACTAAACAACATTGAAATACCAATAGGCAAGCTTTTTAAAAACAATGTGGCAAAATTGTTGCCCCCGGGGCATGTAACTTAAATTAATTAACATATTGCATAGGCCCTGTTGCGTTATTAAAGCGGTAAATTATGCATTTTTGCCCCGTATTATTTAAAATATATGAGCTTGTTTTCTTATATCGGGGATTATGCGCGGCTGATGTACAGGATGATTTTTGTACCAGCCAAAGAGCAAACAATACATTTTGATGAAGCCGGGTGGACTATAACAATACCCAAAGGCTTTGAAGTGCTTACGGATAAAAGAATAAGCGTTCTGAAAACCAAGGGTGATATTGCTTTTGGCGCTTTGGCAGGAGGGCTTGTTAATTACCCTGGCAAAACAAGGGTTGCTGCTATACACGAAATTCAGAATGTATTTGGCATTGATTTTACTAACCTGGATGAATTTCCCGAAAGCGTATGGAAACAACAAAAAAACAACCTGCATAATACCATATTGTCCGGCATGTATGAAGCGTATAAAGGCTTTGCTTATGTAAATATTGCTACAGAAACAGATGCAAGGCAAAAAGGCGAAGTTGTTTTTGAAACATTTGAAATTATTATTACTACGCCTCAAAGAGAGTTGCGGCGCATCCGTTACTTCAGCACAGTATATAAAAATTACGGTATTCATATCGTTATGTCGTTTGCAGAACCAAAAGCAGGTGAGCAAATGCTCGACGCTCTCCGCAATTCAACATTTACGGTTTAGCGCTTCACCCGCAGGCAGAAAATGAATTTGCAGAAGTTTTTAATAAACCCGGCAGGACGATCCTTAGATTTATGGTATCACTGTCGTCCGGCGGCGCAATCAACACCATCTCTTATTGTATTTAGCTGCAGCCAGGCTGCGCTGGTAAACGGCTGTGGTGATATGGAAAAAAAAGCTATTGTTTTTTTGCCACATTGCCTGGTGCTAACCGTTACATTAAGCTGTATGGCTTTTTTGGTGACGAATTTATCTATAGTTTTAACGGTACATACAAACGAAGCGTTATAGCCTTTAGCTGTATTTGTTTTCCTTGCTTTTACAGTTGAGGAGGTGACCTGCCCCAGGCCGTTATAATACGCGGCAAGGATTTGTTGTAACTGGGTTGCTGTAAAAGTTACATTGCCGTCTAGGTACCACAGGAAACAATACGTCCAGAAACCCGGGGATCTGCTGTCGTAAAACCCGGGATTAAACCTGATATCGTCTATACCTTTCAAGGCTATTGAAGGCGCAAACTGTAAGGGAAATTTGCTTTTTTCTTCATTCCACCCGGGTGTTGCCAGGTTATAAGACTGTGAAGCCAGGCCGGGGGAGGACTGGAATAATTTTTTCACCCATTGCACCAGTTCAATTTCATTAACGATTGACCAGGAGTGGGGGTGCTGCATGCCATTGCTGCGGTAGCCGGGTTTGCCCGGCACGTATTCAGCCTTGTTATTGCCCTGCAACAGCAGCGTATTTATAAGCTCCGATGATGCAAGCGCATTCATATCGTACAGGCTCCTGCGGCGGTTTTGCAGCATCCACACAATATCTGCATCATGGTACACGCGCACAGCTACATTATCTAAATATCTTTCGTTGCCCGCAGTGTCCTGCAGTGCGTAAAAAGGGGAGAGCGCTGCATATTTTTGCAGGTTGTCTTTAAGAGGGCCTAATTCCTTATCCATCAATCCTTTTACATACACTGCTTCATTAACGCCGGCAGGCGCATAATTCTTTTTTATTTCCCTTTCAAAATAATGGTATAGGTTTATTAAGTCAACCGGGCCGTCAACGCTAAAAACACCCTGCGGTTGTACAGGGTATAAGGCAGGGTACTGTTTGCAAAGTTCAGTATAACGCAATGCCAGCGTACCGCCTGCTGAATGGCCTCCAATAACAAACTTATCGCTTTCAACACCGTATTTTTTTATAACATCTGCCAGTATATTATTTATACCGGTTATAAAAGCGGTGTCTGCATATAACGTTTGGCCGGTATTTAACACTATGGTGAGTATATTGTTTACGCAGGCCACATTATGCAGCATCGTTTCAGGTAAAATGCTTTCAGCGTTGCTGCCAAAACCGGGCAACAGCACCATTGCCCCCTGTATGTTATTTGATAAAGGTTTTATGGCGAGATAATAGCTGTAGGTACTGTCTGCACCTGTTACGGTTATTTTCTCATAGTTCTGTGCGGGTAATTTCAGGCATAGCAGTAAGCAGGCAAGTAAGGATGGTATTACTTTCATAAACAGCGCCGCATGTTTTACCGGATAAAATAATAAACTCATTATTCTGATTTTGACGGCGTTTTGCCGTTAAAGGTTTTGTCAAGGTTGTCTGCAGCCTGCAACAGGGTTTGCGCCATGTTTTTATCGTATTGCAGAAAGTCTGCTTTGTCGCCTTCAAGGCTGTTATAATAAGTTATTTGCTGCTGTAAATCCTTA
>DASZUX010000696.1:0-12509 GCA_035547455.1 Chitinophagaceae bacterium | reverse complement strand
TTGACTGGTATTTTTGCGAAAAAACGGTGAAGGTACATAGCGAGGCGGCAGCTAATAGCAGTGTTTTGATTTTCATACAAGGGAGTTTATGCAAACGTTAACGCAGGACAAACATAAAATTTAACGGGCAAAATCGTACCGTTTGAACTATAAAACATTTATAATTTATAAGATGGCTCTAAACAAGCACTAAAAAACCCCGAAAGGAAATCTTTCGGGGTTACCAATTTTAACCGGGACAATATTAATTTATTTAACAGGCAACAATGCGTGGTTACAAGCTCATCATCTCCTTAAACTTCACAGTCTGGCGGCGGCTTACTTCAATTTTTTCGCCACCCTTTAGTTCAACCAGCAAGCCACCGTTAAAATAAGGTTCAATCTTCTCAATCCAGCGCAGGTTAATAATATGCTTGCGGTTGGCACGGAAAAATATGCGGTCGTCAAGGCGCTCTTCAAGCGCATTCAATGATTTTAGTATCAGCGGCTTATTAGTGCTGAAAAATACCTTGGCGTAATTACCCACGCTTTCAAAAAGGCGTATTTCGCCCAGTTTCACAAACCAGCAGCGTTCACCATCCTTTACAAACACCTGGTCGGTATCGGTAAGCGGGCCGCGGTTTATGCCGTTTATGCCTGCATTTTCTTTGCTTATTTCGTATTGTAGCTTGTGTACTGCATCCGCCAGCCTTTTTGGCTCTATCGGTTTAAGCAGGTAATCCAGCGCATTTACTTCAAAAGCTTTTAATGCATAATCGTCATAAGCCGTAGTAAAAATTACATGCGGCGCTTTTTCCAGTTCTGCCAGCAGGTCAAACCCTGTTTTGCCTGGCATCTGGATATCCAGAAAAATAAGGTCGGGATTTTGCAATTCAATTTTTTCAATCCCCTCGTCAACATTCGTAGCTTCATCAATTACTTCTATGTCGCCGTAATCCTGCAAAAGCTTTTTTAGCTCGTTTCTTGCCAGGCGCTCATCATCAACAATAATAGCTTTTATTGGCATACTACTTTCAATTTAGGTTATGTGGTTTGGTTGTGGTTTTTAATAGTTATTTTTTTGCGCAAACCGTGGCGCTGCTACAGTGCTGTAACCGGCAGCGTAACTTTTGCCTGTACCATGTTGCCGTTAATATTTTTTATTTCAAAGCCGGCATGTGCGCCAAACAGAAGTCTCAGCCTGTTTTGCGTACTTGTAATGCCAAATCCTTCGCTGGTAATGCTTGTATTAAGACTGCCTGTATTTTGCACTACCAGTTCGTGATGGTTTTCTTTAAAATCTGAGATTATTTTTATCCTCCCACCATCCACCTGTTTGCTTATGCCATGCTTAATAGCATTTTCTACAAGGGTTTGCAACATCATGGGCGGCACCTGCTGGTCAAGTGTGTCTTCATCAATATCATATTCAATAATCAGCCGGTCTTCAAAGCGAATGTGTTCCAGCCCCAGGTAATCTTTTACCAGCCCCAGCTCTCTTTCCAGCGGGGCAGTTTCCAGCTTTTCGGCCTGCATGCTGCTGCGCAGTATATTACTCAATTCCGTAATGGCTGTCCTGGCGCGGCCGGGGTTTTCGTCCACCAGGGCCCTTATACTATTAAGGGCATTAAAAATAAAATGCGGGTTAATGTGCGATTTTATAGTTTTTAACTGCAGGTCTTTCACTGTTTTTTCAAGCTGCACCTTGTCAAGCTCGGTTTTACGGCCTGCTTCAATATAGTGCCAAATATAATACAGGGTACTCCATAGCAGAATGATAGGGCTGTCATCAAACAACTCGCCTATAAGCCTGTTGCTGAACGATTTTATTGCCGGCTCGTACAACTGCAATACTTCTACCGCCACGCTGGTAAGCAGGCTGTAGCTAAAAATTACCAGTAACAATATAAAAGATATTTCAAGCCATTTTTTGCCCTGCAACGGTGGTAACAGGTTACGGGCGTGTATTACTTTACGCATCAAATGGGTAATAAGTAACCCCAGCAAAAGCCATAAAATAATACGTTTTGTCATCATCAGGTTAATCTCCTGCCGGGTAATACGGGCAAAGAAAAAAAACGACAGGCCATAGAATGACCACCCCGTTAACTGGCACAACCAATATGCTGACAAATTTTTTTTCATGTAATCTACAAAGGTAGAAATAATAACCTCCGTTAGCATTTGTCATGTGACCAATGGCTAATAGGGCTTCTGTCTGGTTTAAAAATAAGTCAAAAAAGTAAAAAACACCTTAATCAACCTTTTAAATGGCCGTTACGTATATTTAAAGTGCGGCGAAATTGTTAATTTTACAAAATAAACCGAGGTTAATGGAGATAACACCTGGCCCACTTTTAGCAAATATCAATTCCCCGGCTGACCTTAAAAAAATAAGCAGGGAACAACTGCATAAAGTTTGCGATGAATTACGGCAATATATTGTTGATGTGGTAAGTGTGCATGGCGGGCATTTTGCAGCAAGCCTTGGCGTGGTAGAACTGAGTGTTGCACTGCATTACGTATATAATACCCCTTATGACCAGTTGGTGTGGGATGTTGGCCACCAGGCCTATGGCCACAAAATTTTAACCGGCCGCAGGGATAACTTCATAACCAACCGCCGTTACAAAGGGCTGAGCGGTTTTCCCAAGCGGGGTGAAAGCGAATATGATACATTTGGGGTAGGGCATTCATCTACCTCAATTTCAGCAGCGCTGGGCATGGCCATAGCGGCTAAATATAAAGGCGAAAACCGTAAATCGGTAGCCGTGATTGGCGACGGAGCGATGACCGCAGGGATGGCTTTTGAAGCCCTGAACCACGCAGGTGTTACAGACGCGGATATGCTGGTTATTTTAAATGATAACTGCATGAGCATTGACCCTAATGTTGGCGCGTTAAAAGAATACCTTACTGATATTACTACCAGCCATACTTACAACAAGATACGTGATGAGGTTTGGAATATGCTGGGCAAACTGCCCAGGGGCAAAAATTTTAGCCGCAGTGTAGCAAGCAAGCTTGAAGCCGGTATAAAAGGAATGGTAAATAGAAGCAGCAACCTTTTTGAAGCGCTGAAATTCAGGTATTTTGGGCCTATTGACGGGCATAACATTACCAAGCTGGTTGACACCCTTAAAGACCTGCGCGATATACCTGGCCCTAAATTATTGCACGTTATTACAGTAAAAGGCAAAGGATACAGCCTTGCGGAAAAAGACCAGACCAAGTGGCATGCACCCGGCCTTTTTGATAAAGTGAGCGGTGAAATTTTTAAGAAAACATTCGCCACACCGCAACCACCCAAATACCAGGATGTGTTTGGGCACACGATTATTGAGCTGGCTGAGCAAAACGACAAAATATTCGGCATAACACCAGCCATGCCCAGCGGCTCCTCCCTTAAGTTTATGATGGAGAAAATGCCTGCAAGGGCATTAGACGTGGGAATATGCGAGCAACATGCCGTTACCCTTAGTGCAGGCATGGCTACGCAGGGGCTGCGGGTATTTTGTAATATTTACTCATCATTTATGCAGCGGGCGTTTGACCAGGTAGTGCATGATGTAGCTATACAAAAATTACCGGTAATACTTTGCCTTGACAGGGCAGGGCTTGTTGGAGAGGATGGGCCTACCCACCACGGCGCTTATGATATTGCTTACTTCAGGTGCATACCCAACATGATTATAAGCGCGCCGATGAATGAGCAGGAGTTGCGCAACCTTATGTACACCGCACAGCTTGAAACACAGCAATACCCGTTTGTAATACGCTATCCCCGCGGGGAAGGTGTAATGCCAGACTGGCATACCCCGTTTGAAGAAATACCTGTTGGTAAAGGCAGGAAAATAAAAGATGGCAGGGATATAGCCATATTAAGCCTGGGTCATCCCGGAAATTTTGTTACCGCAGCCATAAGGGAATTGCGTACCGAAGGTTTAGACCCCGCACACTACGATATGCGTTTTGCAAAACCCCTTGACGAGGCATTATTGCACGAGGTGTTTAATAAATACAATAAAATACTAACTGTTGAAGATGGTACGGTTACCGGTGGCTTTGGCAGTGCGGTACTTGAATTTATGGCGCAGCACCAGTATAATGCAGAGGTGCAGGTAGCAGGAGTACCCGACCGTATTGTAGAACACGGTACATTAAAAGAGCTGCATAAAGAATGTGGGTATGATGCGGCAGGCATTGCAGCCAGGGTTAGAGAAATGTTGAAAGAAACAGTGCAGGTTAGCACATTGCTGGCCGGTTAAATAAAAAATATATACTTTGTAAAGCAGGCAGGCAATTGCATACTTTTTAATTTAACGCAGCTAATATAACAGCATCCCTTGTTGCGGAATCCTAATGCGCAGGCAACTTAATGGTAAACGTTGTGCCCTTTTCCACCTCGCTTTGTACCTCAATAATGCCGCCCAGGTTTTCAACCTGTGCTTTTACCATAAATAAGCCAAGGCCTTTGCCCTCTACCATAGTATCAAAACGTTTATACAATCCAAATATGTCTTTGCCAAACCGGGTAAGGTCAATGCCTTTGCCATTGTCTTCAAATAAAAGCTCTATGCTGTTTTCGTGCTGCAGGCTGCTTATAACAATAACCGGTGCTGTACCGGCCCTGCTGTATTTAATACTGTTTAAAATAAGGTTATAAAAAATACTGTAAAGGTAACTGCGTATGGAAAAAATGCTTTCGGCCCCGCTAAAATTACACCGCACCACGGCATTTTGCTCTTCCATTATGTTTTGAATGCTGGCTTCAATTTCTTCTACCAGCTTTTCAAAATAAATTATCTCTTTCTTTTCGCTTATGTTCTCACGTACCTGCAGCACCAGGTTAAGGTCTTTAATTATGCCATCCAGGTTTTTAACCGATACAGCAAGCGCGTTAAGCAGCGGGCGGTTAATAACAGCGTCATCATTGCTGCCAGTAAGCAGGTTACTTAAACCCATAATATTGGCCACCGGCGCACGCAGGTTATGCGATACCACGTAGGTAAAATGCTGCAAATCTTTATTACGCTGTATTAAATCGGCGGTAATGCGTTCGCGTTCTTCTGCAATAGCTTTTTCTTCGGTAATGTCTTTTGTGGCAAGCAAAATATCCCGGTTTTTGTCCTCCATTGCACTTACAAGTGCCCACTGCATGTAAAACCATTGCGTTGTGCCGTTAACTTTTGTATAAGGCACTTCGTATCCAACAGGCGTGCCTTCCAGTACCTTTTCTTTTAACTCATGCACCACTTGCTTTCTTTCCTGCGGAAGATAATCCAGCAGGCACTCCCCTTCCCTAAGGGGCTTTGCAAACACGCCCCGTACAAATGTTTCGGCTACGCTGTTAAAAGAGAGTATGGAAAGGTTTTCATCCATGAGGATGTATGATGATTCAGTATTGTTAAATATAGTGCGAAGGTTGGCTTCAGATTTTCTAAGCAACTCTTCCTGTTGCTTTCTTTCAGTAATATCCGTTACCATAGCCAGCGCGCCCTTATAGTTTCCTTTATCATCAAAAATGGGGTTGGCTGAAATGTTCGTCCATATATGTTTGCCGGTTCTGGTAAGGTAACGTATATCAAGGGTTTCTTTTGCTCCTTTTCTTCTTCTTTCCATGCAGGCATAAGCATACGCCTTATCTTCTTCATCCATAAAATCAAATAGCTTTCGCCCCATCATTTCTTCAGCAGAGTATTCCAGCAGGTCGCAGATACGTTTGTTTACAAAGTTGGTTTTATCGTACTCATCAATAGTCCAGATGCCTTCCTGGGCTGTCTCTACAATTCTTCTAAACTTTTCTTCACTGGCCTGCAATTTTGCTTCATCTTCTTTTTTCCCGGTTATATCGGTAATCATTCCGTCAATACGTATGGGTTTTCCTTCAGTGTCAATGGTGGGTGTTATTTTTGCTTCAACCCAGCGTATGCCGCCATTTTTATGCTGTATACGGTATTGCTGGCTAAAAGGCTGGCCCGCTTGTACCAGGGGCAGGTTTGCTTTTATAACATGCCTGTCTTCTTCAATAATACGCTCAAACCAAAGGTTAGGGTTTTTATAAAAATCTTCTGCCGGAAAACCCCATATTTTTTGGGCTGCGTTTGACATTTGCAGTGTTTGGCCTGTTTGCATATCCATCGAAAAAAAGCCCTCCTGCATGTTTTCAAACAATGTTTGCAGTTGCCATTTGGCATCTTCAAGCGCCTTATATGTTTTGCTGATGGTATCAAGCAACTGCCTTATGTCAGCAGGCAGTTCTCCGGGTGTTTTACCAAGGCATTCAACCACTTGTTTTTGCAAAAGCTGGTCCATAAACATAAATATTACATGAAAACCTGGTACAGAAAAAGCCGGGCAGCAAGATTTATTGTAACTAAAGTTAATGTTTTTTAATTGTAACTGCTGAAAACACGGAAAGCCGGTAACATTTAAACCTGTATATCCTGCCAGCTTTGTATGGCTCCGGCACCAGCCATCATACCAGCCAGTGCATAAATATCCTGCGCCGTTTTGCCCTGTTTACGCAGGAACTGCACAGACGTGCTGCCCGAGGATTTTGATAGTTTATTGCCGGTTTCAGATAAAAGCAGGGGATGGTGATGAAAGAGGATATTGCTAAACGCCGGGCGCTGCAATGTTATGCCCAGGTATTGCTGCGCAAGAGTAGATGCCCACAGGTCTGCACCACGTACAATAAAACTAACATTAAAGTGCAAATCGTCAATAAGGCTGGCTAACTGGTATGCAGGAAGCCCATCTTTTTTACGAACAACGAAATGTTGCATTTCAGCAGGCAAAAAAGCAGTAACGGCATCTTCCTGCAGTTTTTTTACCTGCAACAATAATGGGCTGGTTGTATTTAACCGCCAGTTATTGCCGGGAAATGGTAAGTTTTTATACAGGCATGTTGCCGGGTACGCTCCATTACCTGCAGCCTGCTGCACTATACTGCGTGAGCATGTACACGCAAATAGTGCACCTGCATCCTTTAAATGCCGCAAAGCCTGCAGGTACAAAGGCATACGGTGCTTTTGCGAATAATGCTGTTCAAATTCCTGCATATTGCGCGGGCCTTCGTGCCATGGAATATTTAAAAATTTAAGGGTGTCAAAAATATCCTGCAAGTATGCTTTGTTTACGCGCTGGTGGTCCAGGTCGTCAATACGCAGCAATATTGCTGCATTGTGTTTTTTTGCCAATGCTGCAGTTAAAGCAAAATTATAAACGTTGCCAAGGTGCAGGTATCCTGTTGGCGTAGGGGCTATACGTGTTTTATATAAATGCTGGGTATTGCTCATTACCTGCCTGCAAAAATACCCGGTATTATGTTGTGAAAATTATTTAGCAATGCCGGTATTAACCGGGCTGCCTGCAGGTAATTATTATTTAACGTTGTTATTATAGCAGGGTGTTTAATTTTGAACGGTGCTTAAAAGGCGTATTACAGCCTGCATTTTTTGAAGTTTTTTTTAGAATTTATGTTTTACAAAAAAATAGCTAACCCCGCACTGCTTACAACAATATTACTGTCGTGTTTTTTACTTGAGTCTTCATGCACTAAAACAGTTACCAAAACAATTACCGATACCGTGCAGCATGCATGGCAGCCGGTGCCAATTATAAATTTTACCACCATAAACGGCCTTGCCGGTACAAAAGCCGGTGACAGCATGTTTATTATGGCAGGCAATACAGGCTATGTAATGATGCCGGTAAATAGCAAGGCTGTAAACAGCACATGGACACAATATTTTCGCGGTTCCAATTTTTACAGTCCCACTTATGGGTTTCCCTATATTAGCAGCAACCTTTGCACCTACACTACGGCTAACAGCCTTTGGCTTGAAAGTGTGCCGGCCTACAGCCAGTACTCCATCTTTTCATATACTCCAGCCATAACGCCCGGCTGGTTTTCCCAGTTTCCGCAGGTAAGCAATTACCCCAGCGCCGGTTACCCATCCGGTACCTATCCCGTTATAAAAAGCAGGTACCTGCTGGTGCCGGCAGAGGCAGATACCGGTTTTAAAAATGTGCGGTTTGACCTGCTTAGTTTTGATTCGGCCAAAGTGCTATCACCTTCAGGCTTTGGCGATACGCCGCATGTAAAAAGCTTTTACCTGCATCCCAATGCCTCTACCATTGGCTTTACTTCTTCTAATTATTTCTGCGCTGTTTATTATAATAAGTTTTTTGTGTCGTACGGCGGCCAGTTTTTCAGGATTGATACGCTGGGTAATGTAAAAAGCTTTGGCTATTACCCTGCACCATACCCCAACGGTTCGGGCATATATAATATGTTTACCGTTGGCAGCACCCTGTTTGCCCGCAACGGCGGCATATTTTTTTCTTCGGGCGACCAGGGGGAATCATGGAATGTTTTTAACGATTTTTCGGGATCGGATGTAGCATCCGTAATATTCAGGAATGTAGGCGATGGCCTGTATGCAACTGCCCCCGTGCTTGGTACTCAAATATTTAAAGTGGCGTTAGACGGGCATAACCTGAATTTCAGCGAACTGAATAACGACGGGCTGGAGTACAGCCTTATAACATCTGTTATTAAATGCGGCAAGTTTGTGTATGTTACCACCCCTACCGGTGTGTACTACCGTGATACGACTTATTTTGACCAGCTTAAAGCACCCATTAGATAACACTAAATAATATAATAAAAGCAAACCTATGCGCAATGTTTTATTGCTGCTTGTATTTGCCGCAGCACTAACTGCAGGCTGTAAAAAAGATACTGCCGGTTACAGCAAAACTGCGCTTGCCGGTAGCTGGCAGTATGATAATAGCGAGATTGACACAATGTTAAACGGCCAGTGGACGTTTTTGCGCAATGAGTACGACCCCGAAGTGCCAAATATTTTTGCAGGGCAGCTATATTTTACGCTAACAGATACAGTGTACTATACCTACCACGGCATAACTACCTGGAGCAATTATACCGTTGATGGCAAAAACCTGGTACTTATTGGCAGCGCTATTAGCGATACGCTGGTATTACGTAATGTTACCGGCACAAATATGCAGGCGGGTCTTGCGCAGCCCCCTTATTACTATTGGCTTAATTTTAAACGATAATAGTGTATTGCCCGGCTACATAGTTTCGGCCTCGTTTTTATGAGCAGGTTTCCAGTGCAGGTAATAATACCCAAGCGTAAATACGCCGGCCAAAAAAGGTATTAATGCAAGGTGCTTAAACGTAATAGCCCCTGTTACTATATACGCATCAAACCCAAAAAATTCGCTTATCATCCAGTAGCTGTTGGCTGTTATCCATACGCATATAGCAATGTTATGGCATAATTCAGACATGTACTGCCGTGTACGCCATGCTATAACAATTGAAATAATTAAGGTGGGCAGTATCATTATTATGCCCAGCGGCCGCCATACCAGGCACCAGCTAATATCTTTAAGCAACCAAAATACTATGTGCATATTTTCCATTTTGCGGTATCGCAGCGGTATTACATAATTGCAGTCGCCCTGTTTTTGCGGCTCAACAATAAATGATGCAGCCTTTATTTTTTCCTGTTGCAAGTACTCGCCCATTATAACATGTTTAAAAGCCGGAAATTAGCTTTTTATAAAAATTTAATACATTAAAATTGTTGCAGCTTCTACAGGGTAATTAAAAGCCAGGCGTAAAGAAAAGAGTAACCATCGGCTTTACAGCAGCGATACGGCTTTGAGATAAAAGAATATAACCGGGAATTGAAATGTGTTAAAGAAGTGCGCATTAACCGCGCCTCTTTTCCTTGCGGCGGTCGCGGTATTTTAATATAGGCACCTTACTTTCTGTTCCGTTAATAAGGCGATTAATATTTTTTTGGTGGGTAAGAATAACCATGAGGGCTACCAGCACTGAAAAAATGCGGTACAGGGTAACATTATCATCAAAAATAAACAGGATAAATACAGCAAAGGCAACGCCGGCTAATATAGAACTTAATGAAACAAAACGGGTAAGGTAAAGCGCCAGTAAGAAAACCAATACACACCAACCTGCAACAGCAGGTTGTATGGCCAGTATCATACCTAACAATGTTGCAACTCCTTTCCCGCCACGGAATCCTGCCCAGATAGGGAAAACGTGGCCAATTACAGCCGCCAGGCCAAGACCAACCATTAGTTTTGTGCGGTCGTCAACATGAGTGTTTATCGTGTAAAAAGAAAGTACAACATAAAGCGAAGTTGCAACAAACCCCTTCAGCACATCAATAATCATTACTATAGTGCCCCATTTAGAACCCAGCACACGGTAAGTGTTTGTGGCACCTGCGTTTCCGCTGCCATAATCACGTATGTCAATTTCAAAAAAATAACGGCTTATCCAAACAGCCGTGGGTATAGACCCAATAAGATAAGCCAGCACTATTAGAACTGCTTCAATCATTGGCGGTAAAATGGTTAGGTGGAAAACAAATATAGGGTATTAATTATTAAAATTGTGTATAAACTGTGCGTTTATAAAATTTTAAGCATGCATCAAAATACATATCCACTTATCCCGCGCAGAAGTTGTATTATACAATAATGAATTTTGTGAAGCCTTTAACAATATATCCTGTTCATCTTCTGCCAGCAAACCGCTTAATAACAGCTTTCCGCCTGTTTTTAACTTGCCGGCTAATACCGGCATATATTCCATCAGCACATTTTTATTTATGTTGGCTAAAATAACGTCAAATTCACCCTGTATTCCTTCCGGCGTAGCTGCCTGCCCCAGCATAATGCCCGCAACATCGTTATTGTCAAAATTCTCTTGTGCATTTGTTATGCTCCACTCGTCAATATCAATAGCAGTAACATTAACGGCACCCAGCTTTTTGGCTAATATGGCCAATATGCCCGTACCGGTTCCAAAATCAAAAACATCTTTACCTGCAAAATCCAGTTTGCGCATTTGCTGCATCATCATCCACGTGGTGGCGTGATGGCCGGTGCCAAAACTCATTTTAGGAGTGATGACAATTTCATGCACTACACCTGCAATGGGCTGGTGAAAAGATGCCCTTACCGCCACAAAGTCGTCCACCACTACGGACGAAAAATTGCGCTCCCATACCTCGTTCCAGTTTTGCGGGGCAATAACGGTCTTCTCAAAGGAAAGACCTTGCGCCTGCAGCAGTTCTTTTACCGCAGGTTCATCAAATACATCTTCGCTGCAGTAAGCAACAAGCTTACCAGGCTCTTCCTCAAAACCATCAAAACCAACTTCGCTTAATTTAGCTATAAGTAATTCACTAACAGCCGCTCCCGCCCCGGAAATTATTATCTGTATGGATGACTGCATTTTTTTACAATTTCAGGTAAAATAACTTATATGTTTATATACAAAACAAAAATGGCCGGCATTTCTGTCTGGCCATTTTATATAAATAATATTTTTTTTGCTTATTCCTGTGGTTCCTGCGGCTGCTGAGGCGGTTGCGGGGACCGCTGAAGCTGGGGCCTGCCACCTTCACGTTGATGGCTACCGCCTTCGCGTTGGTGGCCGCCGCCTTCATTAGGCTTACCTTCCGGCTTTGGCATCAGCGCTTTACGGCTAAGTTTAAACTTACCTGTTTTATGGTCAATACCTATAAGTTTTACTTTTACGGTATCTCCTTCTTTCAGCACACCTTCAAGCGACTCGAGTCTTTTCCATGATACTTCGCTTATGTGCAGCAAGCCTTCTTTCTTTGGCAAAAACTCCACAAATGCGCCGTAAGGCTGTATTGTTTTAACTTTGGCTTCGTACACATCGTCAATTTGCGGTACGGCTACAATGGCCTTTACCTTCCTGGCCGCAGCGTCAACACCTTCCTTATTATTACCAAAAATGCTAACCTCGCCAAAGTTGCCTACCTCTTCAATGTTAATGGTAGTACCGGTTTCTTTCTGCATTTCCTGTATCACCTTACCGCCCGGGCCTATAACTGCACCAATAAATTCTTTGTCAATAATAATTTTTTCCATCCTTGGCGCATGCGGTTTAATATCAGGCCGTGCGGCGGGCATACACTCATACATAGCGTCCAGTATATGCATCCTGCCCTTGCGTGCCTGTTCCAGCGCTTCACGCATAACCTGCATGCTAAGCCCATCCACTTTAATATCCATCTGCACACCGCAAATACCATCGCGGGTACCGGTAACTTTAAAGTCCATATCACCCAGGTGGTCTTCATCACCCAGTATATCAGTTAATATAGCATAACTGTCACCACTGGTTATTAAGCCCATCGCCACACCGCCAACATGTTTCGGCACAGGCACGCCGGCATCCATCAGCGCCAGTGAGCCTGCACACACTGTAGCCATAGATGAGGATCCGTTTGACTCCAGTACATCACTTACAATGCGCACAGTATAAGGATACTCGTTACCGGGCATCATTTGCTTAAGGCTGCGCAGTGCAAGGTTACCGTGGCCAACTTCACGACGGCCGGGGCCTCTCATCGGTTTTACTTCACCGGTTGAGAATGGCGGGAAGTTATAGTGCAGAATAAATTTAGAGTAGTCTGATTTTGCTG
>DASZUX010000695.1:0-22007 GCA_035547455.1 Chitinophagaceae bacterium | reverse complement strand
AGCTGAAAGGCGTTACCCGTTAGCGAAAGTACCACCAATGTAAGCGGGTACAATATTGCGGCGCCCAATACCAGTTGCCTGCTGCCAAAGCGGCTTATAAGCCAGCCAGACAAAGGCAGGCTAACCATTTGCCCTGCAGGCAGCGCAAACAATACTGCACCAAGGGCTGCGTCGTTCAAATGCAGGGCGGTTTTAATATCAGGTATCCTGCTGGCCCAACTGGCAAAGGTTAAACCTGCTATAAAAAAGAATACGCTTACAGCAATACGGTATGTTCTTGTATTTATGCTTAATGATAAGTTCATAATGGTGTTTGTTTATTCAATTATCCTTTATGCCAAAAGCCTGTTTCATGCCGCGTTATTTTTCTTAACATGTTCTGTGTTTATACCGGTTTCTTTCTGCGGCCGTGCCTCGTCTGCCCGGTTATACATCAGCGGGGAAGTAATAATAAAATCAGCGGTAGTTTTATTATTTGCAATAATAATGTCTGCTTCCAGCGCCGTATGTATTAAACCTCTTATTCCATTTTTTTGCAGGGGTGTTTCTTCTGTGCTCCAAAACAAAATAACCGCATCAATTTTTCCTTCAACAATCATGCTGCACAATTCCTGGTAGCCTTCATACGGCCCGTTTAAATATTTTATTACGGGTTTGTTTAAAGTGCCTTGCAGTATTTTAGCAGCCTCACCTGTTGCTATAATGTCATGTTGCTGCAGTATTTCTCTATTGAAGTAAGACCATTCAATTAATTCTGTTTTCCTGTCGTGATGAACGACAAATGCTAACCTTTTTGCGTTTTTTACTGGGTTTGTCTTCATAATAAATTCATTTTTAATACTATTTATATAAAAAAATTGCCTGCTTTAATGTGCAGGCAATTGTTATAGCGGTAAAATGTAATCTCTTAATTTTCTTAATAATGTACTTTTTACACAATAATAATACCGTTTTTTAAAAAAGGTAACCCTTGGGTTGTGGTAGCCATATAGTTAATCAATTATTAATCAGTATCTTGTCGTAAAATTTTTAACAATTGCAACTTTAATAGTTATCTTTCAAAAAATGCACATCAAGTTTATTCTAATGCACTTACAAAAAAAGTTGCCTGCTATATGCAAAATGGCGTTGTTGTCTTGTTTTTTGCTCATATTGTCCTGTAACAGGCCGTTTAAACCCTCATTTACCTTAACTGCTTCCCAAAAATTCTCTTTCAATTCAATGGTTGATTGTAATATGGCCGAAGCGTGGGTGGGCGATACGTTTCGTATTTTTCCAGGTAAGTATGGCGAAGACCCGCTGTGGGGCAATGCCCGTGACCTTAAATATGGTGACGGCAGGAATGCGGATGAAGCATTTAGCAATCCTCCTTTAAAATTTATTCAGCCTCTTATGCCGGCAAATGCAAAGCCGGGTACGCCGGGCCTGCATGGCGCCGTTTGGTTTGAAACCGTTTACCAGGATGCGGAGGATAAAACAGGCAAGACATTATACGCTGTGTACCACAACGAAAATTACCCTGCTACTCTGCCCTACGATTCTGTAACGGGGGAAGGATATAAAGATGCTAACTGGCCCCAGGGTCTTAAAGGCCCGTCCACCGCTACAGCCGTTTGCCGCATTGGTATAATGAAGTCTGTTGATGGTGGCCATAGCTGGCAAAACAGGGGGATATTTATTGAAGACAGGTACCCGCGTTTAATATTAAGGCCAGATAATACAGCAATTAATTTTGCCGGTGGCACGGGCGATCCTTCTGCCGTGGCCAGCGGTGGTTACCTGTACCTGTTCTATGGCGAGTATGGCTATCCAGGCCTGTACAGCCATGCCACTTATAATGCAGAGGTTGAGCATAAAGGCCAATGCATAAGCGTGGCACGGATAAAACTTACAGACCTTGATAACCCCGCAGGTAAGGCCAAACGCTGGAACGGGGCAGCCTTTGCAGCGCCGTATGACAGTATTGGCGCTGCCGTACAAAGCCTGCAAATACCAAAAGAGCAGGGCGGCGGCCCGGCTTCTTCTCCAACAGCAAAATATTATTGGGGGCCTTCAGTTAGCTGGAATACATATTTACATGCCTGGGTAATGCTGATGGCAAAGGCTGAAGGGCCTTCATGGAACGGCAACAGCATTTATATTTCCTTCAACACCAATGAAGACTTCGGCAAGGCAGATAATGCTATGCAGTGGAGCACGCCTCAGTTATTGTTAAGCAGGCCGGGGCACATACTCTGGTATCCATCATTGCAGCCGCTTAATACACCCGCGGATATTGCTGCAAAAAACACCTGCCTGCATTTGGGCGAAATGGCGAGATTATTTATTAAGGACAATCAAAAGGATACCAGCGAATACTTATCTGAATATATAGTTGAGTTTAAAAAATAACCGCCCGGGCGTAAAACCTTGTTAAATCTTTTAACGGTTTTTTGTGTAGCAGTTTTTCATCTATAATTCATTACCAAATGCCGATAGTTTTTATTTGTATCATAAACACTTAATTATTTCGTGCTGTCATTTAATCCTGCATGGTTTTTGCGCATATCATTTTTTTGTTAACCGCGCAACACCAAAAAACTTCAATGTGTGTCCACACCGGCGAAGTGTTTTCATTGCTGCAAATATGAGATGCTTCGAATTGCTGACTTTTTAAAGTTGATTTAAAAATGCGGCTTGCGGCTGCGTGTTTAATACCGTGGCGCAAGGTGAAAAACACTTGCTGATGACAGATAAAAGCACATGCCTTTGCATGCCGAAAGTGGCAGTTGTTATGGCTACTTACAACGGAGAAAAATTTTTGAAGGAGCAGTTGGACAGCATATTGCAGCAAACCTATCGCAATATTGAAATAATTATTGTGGATGATTGCTCAACGGACGGGACGCCGGGTATATTACAATCGTATGCAGGGCGAAACCGCGGCATAAGCATACATCGTAATAAAGAAAATATTGGATACATTAAAAACTTTGAAAAAGCCATACAGCTTGCAACAGCGGAATATATTGCCTTGTGCGACCAGGATGATATATGGCATCCCCAAAAAATTGAAATATTGATGAATAATATACAGGAAGCCTCGGTTGTATATTGTAATTCAGAACTGATAGATGACAAAGGCAACAGCCTTAACCGGAAGATGACTGATATGAAAAATCTTGAGTCTTATGACGATTGCCTGGCTTTTTTAATCGGCAATGGAGTTTTCGGCCATGCACAACTGGTGCGTAAAAGCCTTGCAGTAAAAGCAATACCTTTCCCGGAGGATTGCCCGCACGATTGGGTGCTGCCTTTTATTGCTTCTTTTTCAGGCATTGTAAAGTTTGTAGATGAGCCTTTGGTAAAATACAGGCAGCACGCAACAAATATTTCAGGTCTTGTAAAAACTGCTGACAGGAAAGAAGTGAAGAAAACAAAACAGGAGGATTTGGACTGGATTAGAAGACGGATGAGGACGCTTGCGTGTATTGCTAACAGGTTTAATTGTCCCCAAAAAGAAATAATATCAGCCCTCTCAGATTGTTACAGCGGGTTTTCATTAACAAATAATTTTAAAAGAATGCTGCTTTTTTTTAAATATCGTAAAAGCATAACGGCCTTTAAGAAAAGAAACAGTTTCAGGCGCTTTCTTTTTTGTTGTAAAATGTTTTTTAAAATAGCATAGCCTGTTAATGCCCGGTCTGCTGTTTCGCAAGAAGGGCTTGCAGCGCATTTTCAAGTTTGGCTGCATAAGCAAGCAGGCGGGTATTTTTTACGTAAGGGGTAAGGCTGGCAGGTTTATTTATCAATTGCTCATTAAAAACAGAAGCAAAACTTTTATAACGCAAATCAAACCCATATTGCATAAGCTGCTGAAAAAATGAATAGTCATCTTTCAGTAACTGTTTATAATCGGCTATTATAATGTTTTGCGGCACACTATGAGCATGATTCAGCAATTCTTCATTGTAGGCTATCCATACATCTAAATACTTTTCGGCGTATGTTTTATACAACCAGTTTTTGTGGTACTTCCTTTTCATACGCAGGAAGAACCTGTATATGTTTCCTTTAGACTGGTAATACCTGTTTAGCCCTTTAAAATCACGGTGAAGTAATGAGCTGACAACTGACTCGTAGTCCCTTAATATTACCAGGTAAGTTACATGCGGTAAAAGTTTTCGGTAAGTATCCAAAAAAAGGCAGGTTCGCGGGTCTTTCCAGCCCCATTGCCTGTAATGCTTATTCTTGTTTTCAATAAGCGCTTTTATTTCGTTTTCCTGTGCTAAACTTAACGTACCTGCTGTTTTGTCAACAAGACCGGTATGCGGCAATTTTTTTGCCAATAGTAAATTTTCGTGCCGGCGTACAAAATCCAAATCTTCAAAATGGCCTTCTTCATTACCTGTTTCCGGGCCTAATAAATTATCACCCACCTGCAGGCCGCAACTTTGCAGCCACCTTGTAATAAGCGAGGTGCCGGAGCGGTGCATTCCAAGAATCACTAAAATCTTATTGTCCTGCATATTCAGTGCAAAGCAATACTATAATATTAATAAATTATAAAAACCTCGGTAGCCGGTGCAAAAGAACAGACGGGTGTAATATTTAATTTTGCCCCGGGCAATTATTAATTTCATACAACAAATGGTATTATGGCGTACGATGAAAAACTTGCGGACAGGATAAGAATGGCGCTGGAAAATGTGCCGTACGTGGAAGAGAAAAAAATGTTTCGCGGCGTTACCTTTATGGTAAACGGCAAAATGTGCATAAATGTAAGTGGTGAAAGGCTTATGTGCAGGGTAGGGGTTGTTAAACAACAAGAATTGGTTGAAAAACCCGGTATAAGTGAAGTTATTATGCGAGGCCGGGTGATGAAAGATTTTGTGTATGTCAGCCCCCCGGCCTTTACAAGTAATAAAGACTTTAACCTTTGGATAAAGCTTTGCCTTGATTTTAACACCGAAGCAAAATCATCAAAAAAAGCCAAGAAGAAGTAGGAGTTATTGTTTTATAATAATAAGCCAGCCTTTGTTTTTAGCAACAGGTATATTTTCGCCGGTTGTAAATGTTTTACCTGGCTGAAAATTAACAATAGCCGGCGCTGTAATAGTTGCCTTGTTTTCATCAATGCCCAACGCCTTCCAGTCAATATCCAACCGCACATTTACATCAGTATCTGCCCAGCTTGCTATGGCAATTAATGCTTCACCCTGCTTTTTATAAACAGTTGCAAGTACATTTTTAAGGGATGTTTTTACAGGGCATTTACTGCTCCAGTATCCTATCATTTGCGTGCCCTGCATGCCTATTTCCTTCCATAATTTCCAAAGCGGGCGCGGATCGCTTTTATCACTCCAGCCCAGCCGGTTGGTCATGCCGTAAATCATGCCTCGCCAGGGGTTTCCGTCGCCTTGCAGCATCTCGCCCATCAGGCCGAAGGGAATGCCGCTAACTTCTGTTAGAAAAAATCCCGGGTCGTTGTTTTCATAATCAAAATACTCCCCAAACCAAAGCCGGTTAAGATAGGGAAAGTGCTCCATATACAGCATGGCACTGTTGTTAAACCCGTCGTTCCTGTTATACTGGTTGGCTGAGTGCAGGTCAATAATACCCGGGTGGCCGTTTTGCGTCAGCACTCTTTTTATACGTTTCATAGTAACGCGGTCAAAAGCAACATCATCAAGGTAAATACCATCAATTCCAACATTGTTTACCAGCCAGTTCATGCCTTCTACGTAGTAGTTGTGCCAGCGGTTCATGCCGCTGTTTACTATAGCGGCGTCTTTTAATTCAGGCACAAACCACGCTGCTATATAATCATCGCCAATATGCTCCTGCAGCCAGCTAAAACCGCCGCCCTTGCCGGGCGAATACACCTCGTGGCCAAGGCTGCGCAGGGCAAATGTTTCGTATGCATGATCGCTTAGCTCGCGTATGGTATTGTATATTTTTACTTTTAATCCAAGGTGGTGTGCGCTGTCAATATAGGCTTTCATTTTCCGCCACTCAATAAAGGGATAATTTATCCATGGGTTTATAGGGGTTGCATGATGAATATTTACTACTGTAGCGCCGGTAGCCTTAATGGTATCAAGACTGTTGTATTTGTGGTAAAAACGCGTAGTCCACTGAAAATTTGTGTTGATTGGATGAAAAGGAGTGATTAAAAGATTGAAATTATAATATAAGGTGTCGCCTTTCTTCATAGTGCGCAAACCGCTGTAATTATCGGCAATCACTGTATCCCCGATGTGCGAGATATTGATTCCTCCCTTATTATCATTGCCCCACGATGTGGGCAGCAGTAACGGTTTTTGCAGGTAAAAGTTGGTATTAAGCGGGCGTGTATAATGTTCATCTCTTAATGAATATTGCAGCCCTGCATTTACAGCGCCTACCCAGGCTCCATCCTGGTTTTTGTGCGCCACGTCCCACTTCCAGTTAATAGTGTCGGGCATAACGCCTCCTTTATGGCCAAGCCCCATCATAAACGTGGCTGCGGAGGCATTAAAGGGTACCTGCATTTTTATGTCTTGTAATGTTATATCGGCAAGCGCTGTAATTTTTACGGTATAAGCAATAAACCCGTCAAACTCCATAGTGGCGTTTACATTCATCAGCAATTGATTGCTTCTGCTTATCGCGGCCCATGCAACGGTGCCGGGTGTTTTAGTTATAAATTCAGTGCCGCTGTTTGCCATCTGTATCTTCTTACCATCCCGCCCGGTTATATCAAAATGCAAAGGGCCGGCAAGTTCATTATTGGGGTTTTGAGTATAACCGGTCATTTCCTCAGTAAAAAAGGTTTGTATTTGTACCGGAAAACCATCAGTCCCTAATTCAACCCTTCTTCCCAGCAGACTAATAGTGTTACCGGTTACCTGTAAAGGTGTGTAAGGCTTTATAACAGTATTTTTCTGCGCCATGGTTGAATTAAGCCAGTGCAGTCTTGTCATTTTTTGAGGCTCGCCAATATTGCCGTTTATGGCAATATGGTTATTTACATGTATGGTAATCCTGATATTTTTAGCCGGCACACCTTCAGCATAAACAGTTGCAATGCCTGAATAATCGCCCGGCTGGCTGGTTTGCGGTATTTGCAGGCTGCACCATAAAGCCTGTACTTTGTTGTGTTCAATATTCACCTTTTGTGTAAAGGGCTTCCCGTTGTATGCAATACCGTTGGTATTAACACAGGTAAAGCTGTTGCCGGCAATAATTGCAGTGGTATGTTTTGCTTTAAAATCAGAAAATGTTACCCGCACATCCTCCAGGTTTTGCAGTGCATATACACCCAGTTGAAATGTGTAAAATTCTCCTTTGCCGGCACTACCTGTAAAAGGTATAAACGGCCCTTTTTTTATCCAGCGCCGGGGCAGGTCATCTTTCATTCTTATTGAGTACTCCCTGTCTTCGGGAAATATTAAAAATGCTTCAGATTTATATTTGCCGGTAAGTTGCTGTGTTTCCTTTGCAGTAGCAATTACTTCCATAGGGTAAAAGCTGTTAAAAGCATTTACTGCCTGTATTTCGCCGCACGATGCTGAAGCTATGTTTGGGTTGTATTTAACAGACTGTACCCAGCTTTGGGCAGCAGTGGTATCAGGCTTAAGGTAGGTGCCACGCGGGTAATTGCTGCGGCCTTCGTTTTTATAAGGCATGTAATACACATAATAGGTGCCGCTGCCATTGGTTGGCTCAAAAATAATGGTGCCGCTTTCACGGGTTATATTTTCAGTAATTACATTCAATACTCTTTTGCCCGTTGCTGCGTCTTGTACTATTATTCTTTTACCGGCAGGGTTAGTATCTCGTCTCCTCCATTCAATATGCACAATTGCCGCGCTGCCATTACCGGTAAATTTTACCACAGCCCTGTGATTACCCAGCGAGTCTGCGTCCCATTCATTATGTGCATTAGTGTATTTTATATCTTGTGCCTGCAACGCAGCACTTATACCCATTAAAACGCAGCAAAGCAGTTTTTTATACATGCTGTTTATTTTACGCTGCTGCAAATGAATATATTTTTTTACAATACACAATATTTATCTCACGCATATATTAACAGGGTTGTAATTAACAACGGCGTTTGCTGTAAAGGCGCATTGTACTGCAAAACGCATGTTAAAAGCATATAATTAGCCCATTCGGGCATTATGGTTGTAGCAGTAACAATATTATTAACCTTAAATGAATTAAGTTATGCCTAATGACAAAACAGACACAAGAGGCTTTAGTACTGAAAGCGCAGATGTTGAACGCGATAATGCCGCTAAGGGTGGCCCCGGCACAGGCCTTGGCATACCCGACAGCAAGCACGCAGTACCACATCCCTATAACGAAGACTTACAAACGCAAATAGCAGCAAAAAGTAAAAAGAAAAAAAACAACGTTAACCCGATTAAATAAACCGGCATTTTAGTGTTTTCATAAAAGTTTCCCGGCACAGCGGGCTATTGCCCGCGCCGGGGAGCTTTAATATTTCTGCTTATTTTATAATAATGTTACTCCCAAACCTGGTTTGCCCGTTACGGTTACCTGGCCGTTACCGTAATTAATGCCTGCAGCAACATCTTCAGCCAGCAGCAATGGGCCATCCATATCAACATAGTCAAGTTGTGGTAAAAACTGCGCAATGGCTGCGCTGCCAACGGTACTTTCGTTCATACATCCCATCATAACCTTCAAGCCAAGGTTTCTTGCCGTTTTAATCATGCGCAGGGCAGGAGTTATACCGCTGCATTTGGTTAGTTTTATATTGATGCCGTGAAAGTAACCATGGCATTTTTCTATATCATGCTCACTAACACAACTTTCGTCTGCAATTAATGGCAGCGGCGATTTTTCGTACAATACTTTCATGCCTTCCCAATCATTTTTTGCCAGTGGCTGTTCAATAAATTCAACCCCCATTTGGTACAATTGAGGTATTTTCTCAAGTGCTTCAGGGGCAGTCCAGCCTGCATTGGCATCAACCCGTAAAATGGCATCAGTATGTTTGCGCAGTTCCGTAATAATTCTAATGTCTTCGCTGGTGCCGAGTTTTATCTTGTACACCGGCCACGGTTTTGCCTTTATTTTGGCAACCATTGCATCTATGCTGTCAATGCCAATGGTATAGTCTGTAACAGGAGTGTTTTGCCAGGTGGTATTCCAGTATTTGTATAAAGGCATGTTTTTCATTTTGCCGAACAGGTCCCAGCAGGCCATGTCCAGCGCACAAACTAGAAAATGGTTGCCTGGCAGCAGGTGGTGAAGGTAGTGCCAGTAACGTTCAGGCTCAGTAAGGGCAAACTTTTCAATAAGGCTCCTTTTCTTTTCTATGTCCTCAATCATCTGCTCAACAGTTACATTATAATAGGCTATTGCCGGCGCCTCGCCGTAACCTGTAAAATTGCCAAGCTGCAGGGCTACCAGCAATGCAGGCTGGTGCGTTTTTGTTCTGCCGCCGGATATGGTAAACGGGTATTGAAAAGGAAGGTTTAACCTGCGGTAAAAAACTTTCATTTAAAAATGCAATTTGCGCAAATGTATAAACTAAGTGCATAATGCCTGGTTGCTAATGAAATGTTAATGCTTTAAAAGAATGAAAGTAAAACAATGGTTTCGCGTCACTACTGAGGAAATGAGCAGGTTTTGGTTGAAAATGTTAATTAACTTGTTTACCCAAACAAAACTTTGCTATTTGCAATTATGAAAATAAAAACGGTAAAAATGGTAACCTGGCTGTTTGGTGCGTTAGTGAGCCTATTTTCATTATCATCCTGCGCGGAACATAAAAGTCAAGACAATATTATGAACGACGACAGAGTTATGCCTTCAGCAAAGACAGATACGGCAACATTTGCATCTGGCTGTTTTTGGTGTACAGAAGCTATTTTTCAACGCTTAAAGGGAGTGGTAAAAGTAGTAAGCGGTTATAGTGGCGGCCATGTGGCTAACCCCACCTACGAGGAAGTATGTACGGGCACAACAGGCCATGCCGAAGCCTGCCAGGTTATTTACGATCCTGCCCAAATAAGCTTTGACGAATTATTAAAAGTATTCTGGAAAACACACGATCCTACAACATTAAACAGGCAGGGTAACGATGTAGGTACACAATACCGCAGTGCCGTTTTTTACCATAACGAATTTCAAAAAGAAAGGGCGGAGCATTATAAAGCACTCCTTGATTCGGGCAAGATATATACTGCACCTATTGTTACTGCGATAGAGCCATTCACAAATTTTTATTCAGCCGAAGACTATCACCAGGACTACTTTAATTCAAACCCCAACCAGATGTATTGCCGGCTGGTAATACAACCAAAAGTGGAAAAGTTTGAAAAAATTTTCAAGGATGAATTGAAACCAGGTGTAGCACAGCAGTAATAACACCGGCGAAACAAAATTCTAAAATAAGGGGGCTAACAGCTCTCTTTTTTTTTGACAGCCTGTTAAATGCCTTAAAATTAATTTTACAGCAGCGGGCAGGTGCGTATTTTTACACATGGCTTCAGAACTGAAATTGGGTGATGCGCTTAAACAATTCATTAGTAAAAGCACTATAAAAAATGGTCTTCGTGCTGCCCAGATAGGGCATGTATGGGAAGAAGTAATGGGTAAGACCATTGCAAAATATACCGACAAAATACAGGTAATAAACCAAACGTTGTTTATTTATACAACAGTAGCGCCGCTAAAACAGGAACTGGTGTACCAGAAAGCAAAGATTATTGAGCGGGTGAATGAAGCATTTGGAGAAGACGTTATTAAAGAGGTGGTAGTAAAATAGTATTTCTATGGGGCATTTGCCCTTACCCTCGGGTCAATAAGGCCATAAAGCACATCTGCCAGTATATTTACCAGTATAAAAAAAGTTGCCGTAATTAAAACGCTGCCCATCACTACCGGAAAATCAAGTTTTTCAAGGGCATCAACGGTAACTTTGCCAATACCTTTCCATCCAAAAATATATTCTACAAAAAAAGCGCCTGCCAGTAACTCCGCAAACCAGCCGGTAATGGCGGTAACCACGGGGTTAAGCGCGTTACGCAGTGCATGTTTCCATATAACGGCACGCTTGCCAAGACCTTTTGCATAAGCGGTTCTTATATAATCCTGCTGCATTACATCCAGCATGGCACTACGGGTAAGTTGTGTAATGATGGCCAGCGGGCGTATACCGAGCGTGATGGCGGGCAAAATAAGATTTTGCAGTTGTAATTGCCTGCCATTAAAAGTATCATAATCAAACAGGCTGCCCGTCATGTGCAGCCCTGTATAGCTGCTTAGTACAAATCCAAAAAGGTAAGCTATTAATATACCCATGAAGAATGATGGCGCTGAAATGCCCAGCACACTGCCCAGTACGGCTGAAGTATCCATCCACGTATGCTGCTTTATAGCCGCCACAATACCCAGCAGTATGCCTAATACCGTTGCAATAAGCATAGCTGTAAACGCTAATACCAGTGTACCGGGCAAAGCCTCGCCCAACACTTCGGATACATTTTTTTTAGATTGATATGACCTGCGCAAATACGGCAGCTTAATGGCAAATTTTGTATTGCCGCCCATAAAAATTCCGGTAAGATTTTTAGCTTTTATATCCTCTTTTGAATATACGGATAGGGGAGAAACATCATTCAGGTATAATAAAAACTGTTTCCACTTTGGCTGGTCAAGCGCAAGATCTTTGCGTATATTTTCAATGGTAGCTTTGTCTCCTGTTTGGCCTATTACAAGCCGGGCGGGGTCGCCAAATCCCTGGAAAAGAAAAAACACCAATACCACCACTCCCAATAATACCAGGCAGCCGTATAATATTTTGCGCATTATAATGCGGAACATTGGCTTATTTTTTCTGCGTACAAAACTGCGTTGTTTTTAAAGCCTGTGGCGGCTATTGCAATGTATTAAGCATTTTTTTGGTATCATCCACATTTTTATAACTCCACTTACCCCTTATATAGGCTTGTTTCATAATAAAATACGTGGGGTTAACACGGGCTGCAGTTTTTATTACAGTGCCGTCGCAAATAAGTATATGAATATTTGGGTTTGCACCAAACATATTCATTGCTTTGTCTTTCTCGCCTGTTACCAGGAAAAAAGGTATATTCTTGCCCTTGGCAATGGCCAGTACCTGCTGCATGTCTGCCTGCCAGTCATTCACATTATCAAGTGTTTTGGCAAATAGCATAATATAATAATTACCCTGGTTTAAAACAGGTAAGGTAGTGTCGGTCCCATCGGTGGTTTGCAGGGCAAAATCAACAATTTTTGCTTCGCCGCCGTTTCCTTTTATTATTTTTTCCTTCCTGTCAACATACTCATAAGTATCTAAATTAGGCACTTTGTCTAATGTGTCCTGGCTAAACTCAACTACTTTCCCGTTTTTTTTGTATGTAAAGGTTATTTCATACCTGTCTGGTATTGAACCAACAGGTACTTTCATCTCTTCTACAATATTTTTGCCCGGCTTGTAAGGCAGGCAGTCAACAAAAGGCAGGTGGTTCAGTACGTACCATTGCATCCAGCTTACGGCAATAATGCACACCAGCAGCAGCGTTTGGGGCAGGGGAGCGGCTAACGCTGAAGTAATGCGGTTTTTATTAAAAAACAGGATAAGAATAAGCAGCAATAAAAACAGGTCTTTAAGAAAAGATTCTAATGGTGTTAGCGGCAGGCAATCTCCAAAACAACCGCAGGTTTTTATTTTGCCGCTTAACAATGCATACCCTGTAAGAAAGCTGAAGAAAATAATCAGCAGCAGCAACAGCCAGCTAAACAGCTTCATACGCCAGCCTATAATAACCGCTACACCTGCCAGTACCTCGAAAACATTCATCATAAGCGATAAGGCAAGCGTGTAATCATTAAGGCTACCATTAAAGCCCCAAGCCTCAAAAAACTCCTGCATTTTATAGCTTAAACCAAGCGGGTCGTTGGCTTTTACCAGCCCTGAAAAAATAAAAAGCAATCCTACTATCCACCTGGTTATTAAAAAACGCTTTTTCATGTAAGTAATATAAAGAATTAACGCCGCAGTTTGCTGTTACTGTTATTTGAAGGTAATGGTTTACATGCAATAATACATCATATCTTTATCGCGTGGCACACTTGCCATTTTTTTGAGTTATGACAATAAACTGCAGGGGAAGGCTTTTATTATTGAATGAGCCGTTAGTAATGGGGATTATTAACATAACCCCTGATTCATTTTATGCTGGTAGCCGGCAACCATTTGCGGAGGGAGCGGTTGAAACTGCTTCGCGGATGATTGGGGAGGGTGCGGCTATTATTGATATTGGTGGCCAGAGTACCCGCCCGGGCAGCAGTGCCATTGGCATACAGGAAGAAGTTGACAGGATTTTGCCGGTAATTGAGGCCATAAAAAAAAAGCACCCGGATGCAATAATTTCTGCGGATACATTTTATTCAAAAGTTGCAGAAGCCGCGGTAGTGGCCGGGGCGTCAATTATTAACGATGTAAGTGGTGGTACGATTGACGAAAACATGTTATCGGTTGCAGCGCGGCTAAAAACACCTTATATATGTATGCATATAAAGGGCACTCCTGAAACTATGCAACAGCATGCTGTTTATGCAGATGTAATTAAGGAGGTGCTGGAGTATTTTATAAACCGGCTGGCCTTATGCAGGGAGGCAGGAATTAACGACGTAATAATTGACCCCGGCTTTGGATTTGCCAAAACGGCTGCTCATAATTTTACCCTGTTAAACAGCCTTGGAATTTTTAAAATGCCGGGTACGCCCTTGCTGGCAGGTATTTCCCGTAAATCATTTATTTACCGTACACTGGGAATTACTGCGGAAGAAGCGCTAAATGGTACCACGGTATTAAATACTATTGCCTTGCTAAACGGGGCCGCCATATTGCGGGTACACGATGTAAAAGCGGCAGCAGAAGCCATTAAACTGGTAAAAGCCTGTAAAAAAGCCGCGACAGGCTAAACTGTAAAGAATTATATTTATTTTAAACATTTGCAGGGTATTCATTTTCTTTAATCTTTTGCCATTTTGCCTGCTTATTGTAGGTTTGTTGCCATTTAAAACCAACGCATGAAGAAATTCAACTGGAAGAGTATTTTGCCACATGTTGCGGCTGTGGCAATTTTTTTGTTGATAGCAACCCTGTTTAGTAAACCCGTGCTGGAAGGCAAGGTATTGTCTCAATTAGATATTACGCAGTGGAAGGGCATGTCTCAAAGCGCCTTTGAATATAAGGAGAAACACGGCCACATGCCTTTATGGAATACACACCTTTTTAGCGGGATGCCCAACTACCAGGTTGCTTTAGAAGGTCATAATATTCTGCCCAATATTAATGCAGTGCTAACGCTTGGCCTGCCAAAACCTATTAATTTCTTTTTTCTTGCATGTATTTGTTTTTATATTCTATGCGTGGTATTAGGGTCAAATACAGTGGTTGCCATATTGGGCAGCCTTGCTTTTGCATATTGTTCATACGACCCGATTATCATAAGTGTGGGGCATGAGTCAAAAATGTGGGCAATTGCTTATATGCCCGCATTGCTGGCCGGTCTTGTACTGTTGTATGAAAAGAAATACGTTGCCGGTTTTTTTGTGAGCTGCATCTTTGCGACCATGGAAATTGGGGTAAACCATCCCCAGATAAACTTTTATTTTGCTATTGTTGCCTTCTTTTTTACCGTTTCTTACGCTATTACCTGGATAAAACAGAAAGAATGGAGACACATTGTAATAACTGCTGCGCTTGCATTAGCAGCGGTAGGGGTTGGCCTTGCCAATTCATCACTTACACTGCTTACCACCGCTGAATATACAAAATTTACCATACGTGGTGGTAAACTGATTGATACTGCCAACGGGCAACTGGTAAAAGCAAAAACGCAGGGGCTGGATGAAAGTTATGGTTTCCAGTACAGCGCAGCTAAAAACGAGTTTTTGACGTTTATGATACCTGATGCCATGGGCAGAAGTTACGGCAATACGACCGATAAAACATTTGACGAAAATTCAAAATTTGTGCAGGCGCTTATTAGTAAAGGCGTACCTGAGAATGATGCTGTTAGTATTGGGCAAAATGTGCGTATGTATTGGGGTGGCATCCTTCCGTCTACGTCAGGCGCAGTTTATCTTGGGGCTATTATTTGTGTTCTGTTTATCATCGGAATGGTTATTACGGATGATAAATACCGGTGGTGGATATTGGGCGCATGTGTATTTGCAGTAATGATATCGTGGGGTAAAAATTTCGCCGGGTTTAACAGGTTCCTGTTTAATAACCTGCCCATGTATAATAAGTTCAGGGCGCCCTCAATGGCAATGGTTATCCCCCAGTTGTTGTTTCCTCTTATGGCTGTACTTGGCTTGCAAAAAATATTTTTTACCGCCGGCGGCAAGGAGTTACTAAAAAAGAATTTTAAAAAAATACTAATTGCAGTTGGTGCAGTATTTTTTATAATAATATTAATGTGGTTAAGCGGGGATTATTCATCACCCCTGGATATGGATGTAAAAGCCTTTGGCGATAGCAAACTTGGGGGCGCTGGCAGCGGGTTAACTTATGCTATGCAGCAGGACCGTAAAAGCCTTTTAGGTACGGGAATATTGCAGGCGCTTGGTTTTGCCCTTATTACGATAGGTATTGTTTACGCGTTTTTAAAAACAGCAATAAAGCCTGTTTACCTGGTAGGAGGGTTGTTGCTAGTAAACACAATTAACCTGCTGTATATTGATAATATTTATTTGAACCAGGATAATTACCAGGACAGCGAATCATACACCAGCGATAACTTTACGCCTAATGCTGCCGAAGCCCAAATATTAAAAGACACAACCCCCCATTACAGGGTGCTTAGCCTGGCCGGCGACAGGTACAATGAGTCGCAAACCGCCTATTATTTACGATGCATTGGTGGCTACCACCCTGCAAAACTTAGTATATACCAGGATTTGATTGAAAACCAGATTGACAAAAACAACCAGGGAGTGTTGGATATGCTGGATACCAAATACCTGATAGCCCCGCCCCAGCAGCAGGGGCAGCAATATACAGCTATACCCCGTAGCTCAGCGCTTGGCGCCTGCTGGTTTGTGAAAGAGATAAAATTTGTGGATGGCCCGGTGGAAGAAATGAAAGCATTGGATAATTTTAGTCCTGCGCAAACAGCGTTTGTTGAAAATGAATTTAAGGCGGATGTGCCGCAGCAACCGGGTGCAGATTCAGCAGCAACAATCAAATTAACGGCATACGATGCCGATGATATTACTTATACATCTTCTTCTACTACTCCCCAGTTTGCTGTGCTGAGCGAGATTTACTATCCTGCAGGATGGAATGCATATATTGATGGCAAAAAGGTAAATTATGTTAAAACCAACTATGTGCTCAGGGGGCTGTATGTACCGGCAGGTAATCATACAATAACATTTAAGTTTGAACCGGAGTCGTACAAAAAAGGCCAGGAATACACTTATATTGGCAACAGCCTTGTATGGCTTTCATTCCTGCTGTTTTTATGGTCACTCTGGAAAGGACAGAAGAAGAAAAATATAGCTGCATAACTTGTTTTACAAATAGGTACAGAATGCATATTGTAGTTACGGGCGACTATATGTTTAATGGCGGCGATGTTAGCTGGGCTGCCATTGAGGATATAGATGAGATAACAATAACGAGGTATGAAATGACTCTGCCTGAAATGGTGCCTGGACGCTGTTCCGGCGCAGACATCATTCTTAACAACAAAACGCCTATAACTGCGGTAATGCTGCAACAACTGCCACGCCTTAAGATGATAAGCATGCTGGCAACCGGTTATAATATGATTGATATTGTTACTGCGCGCCAACGGGGCGTTACTGTTTGCAACGTGCCTGCTTACGGAACAGCATCTGTTGCGCAGCACACTTTTGCACTGATACTTGAACTAACCAACCATGTATCATTGCATGCAGCTTCTGTAACGCAGGGAAACTGGGTGAACACCGTACACTGGTGTTACAGCCTTACGCCAATAACTGAACTGGCCGGCAAAACACTGGGTATTGTTGGCTTTGGTAATATCGGCAGGCAGGTAGCAACAATTGCGGCGGCGTTTGGCATGAAGGTGCTGTATTACAGCCCGCAGGCTAAAATCACTACTGCACAATATGCGGGGCTTCAGGAACTTTTTGCTGAAAGTGACATTGTATCATTACATTGCCCTGCTACAGGGAGCAATACCGGGTTTGTAAACAGGAGCTTAATTGCCTGTATGAAATCAACAGCATTACTTATAAATACTTCCCGGGGGCAATTGGTGAATGAAGAAGACCTTGCTTTTGCATTAAACAATAATATAATAGCAGGCGCAGGCCTGGATGTATTATCTGTTGAGCCTCCAACAGCCGGCAACCCCTTGCTGGCCGCAAAAAATTGCATTATCACGCCGCATAATGCATGGATTAGCCGCGAGGCCAGGCAGCGAATACTGGATATTACTGCCCTTAACATCCGGGGGTTTATTAATGGCAAACCTGTTAACGTGGTAAATTAGCAGGGGTTATGCTGCAGCATTTTTATAAGTACCTTCAATGTTCGTAAGCTATACCACTATAAATTGCCATGAAGATAATTTATTACATATTGCCTGTGCTGGCGGGTATTGCCATCACAGTGCAGTCAGGCATTAACGCGCAGTTACGCGCCGCTGTTAATAACCCATTACTGGCTGCTTTTATTTCGTTTCTCGGGGGTACAATTACTTTGGGATTATTACTGGTGTTTTCCAAAAATACTATCCCTGCGCTTTCATCTTTCAGCGCCATCAACTGGTACAAATTTACCGGTGGCCTGCTCGGGGTTTTTGTAGTAACTACAGCACTCCTTTCAGTACAGCAAATAGGCGCCTCAAACATGTTTGTACTTATAATAGCAGGGCAGCTTATTACAGCGGTGTTAATGGATAATTTTGGCGTGCTGGGTCTGCAGCAAAACAATATTACAATACAAAAAATTATTGGCATTTTGCTGGTAGTTGCAGGTGCGTACCTGGTAAATAAAAGTAAATAGTTACCGGAACTGTATGGCTTTTATTGGCCTGATTGTTTTAACGAGTATTGTTGGCACTATAAGCGATAAAAAGCAAACCGCCAGGGTAGCTGCGCAAACAGCCCCTACCTTCCACCATACTAATTTTACAGGCGCTACACTTACATAGTATGCTGCTTCGTTCATGGTTATAAAGCCTGTGTACTGCTGCAGTAAACAAATACCGGCGCCCAGTACCAGGCCAATTAAAATGCCTACCCCGGCAATGTAGGTGGAATTATAAAGAAATATCTGCTGAATAGTAATGTCACGGCTGCCTATAGCTTTTAATATGCCTACCATACGCGTGCGCTCCAGCACAAGTATTAACAGGCACGTAATCAGGTTAATTATAGCTACAACCGTCATAATAGCAAATATTACTACCTCGTTAGTATTAAGTATGTTCAGCCAGTCAAAAATGTAAGGGTAAACCTCCTTTATAGTTCGGCTAACCCATTCTTCAGGCAGCTTATCGTAAATAATGTTATTAATAGTGTCCATTTTATTATAGTCATCCAAAAACACTTCGTAACCACCAATTTCCCTGTCGTTCCAGTTATTTACTTTACGCAGCAGGCGAATGTCGCCAATAGCAAAACGCTGGTCAAACTCTTCTATGCCTGTTTTATAAATGCCGCATACCTGCAGCTTGCGGCTGGCAGTAGTTTTATTTTGTACCGATATAAAGTAAATATTAATAGTATCGCCCAGCTTAACCTGCAGTTTGGCTGCCAGCGGCTGCGAAACTGCAATTTGCCTGTTATATAATGTATCATCAAACGCCGGCCATTTTCCTTCTTTCAAAAATGGGCTAAGGTTCTCAAAGTCATATTTACTGTCAACGCCTTTAAACAGTATTCCCTCAATTTCTTTGTTTTTCTCTAACACGGCGCTTTTTGTTGTAAAGGCTTGTATTTCTTTAACGCCGGGTATGCTTTTTACCACCTTTACAACCGTGTCGTTTTCTTCCAGCGGTGTTTCTTCTGCTACAATGGCTTTATCCTGCTGGTACTCCTGGATGCGTAAATGGCCCCAGAAGCTGAAAACTTTTTTGCCTACAGCTTCCTGGAAACCTGATACAAAGCTTATAGTAATAATCATAGCAGCAACGCTTAGCGCGGTAGCTGCGGTAGCCAGCCTTATAATGAAGCGGGAAAATGATTTCTGGTTATTAAATGCAATACGCCTTGCTATAAAAGATGCAACATTCACGCTGTAAAACTAAGGTTTTCCATGTACCATAAGCAAAATCACAGAACGTGAGATAAAATAATACCTGTTGCCACTGCAGCATTTAACGATTCCGCAGCACCACGCCCCGGTATGGTAAGCGCTCTTTTAATAAACGGCAATATAGCTGGTCTTATCCCCCTGCCTTCACTACCTATAACCAGCAGGCCTTCGCTTAATTTAGGCCCGGTTAAAACATTTTCACCATTCAACATGGCGCCATAAATATCTACACTTACATGCTGTAACCATTCCTCAATCGGCTTATACCAAATTTTAACCCTGAACAGGCTGCCCATAGTAGCCTGCACCACTTTGGGGTTATAAATATCTGTGCTGTCAGTGCTGGCTATTACCTGGTAAATGCCAAACCAGTCTGCAATACGTATTATGGTACCCATGTTACCGGGGTCTTGTATGCCATCTAAAACAAGACTCACTGTATTTACCAGTTCCGGCTCTGTTGTCACCACCGGTTGCTGTACTACAGCTACAACCTGGTTAGGTGTTTGCTGGTTGCTTAATTTGTTTAATTCATCTTGTGTAACTATAGTAATATTTTGAATATTAACAGCCGCGGCTGCCCAGCTTTCAACTGCATATATTTTTTTTATATTAATGCCGGCCTTTAGCAATTCGCCTGTAAGCTTTGGCCCCTCTGCAATAAACACCTTTTCTTTATCCCTTGTTTTTTTTTGGTATAAACTTTGGATATATTTGACCTCGTTCTTACTAATCATATTAAATGCGTATTAGCTGGAAATCACTATATTATTGTTGCTGCTTAATCCTGGTTGCCAGTTTATTGTTTTCCTGCTCCGTTGAAAAAAGTACTTATGTAAAAAACTACCCGGATACACCATTTGTTTTTAATAACAACATTGTTGTCAAAGGTAATTTAACAAAGGATGAAAAAAAACGCCTTACTGCAAATTTGGCAAGCTACTGGGATGACAGCCTGCTGGCGCAACGATCAACCCAGTACGGCATCCTTTTTAAAAAAAATACCCCGTTCTTTTTCACTTCAAAGTTATCGAATCCCCCGGCTTATGACAGTACGGCCCGCCTGCGCACATATACGTATATGACCAGTTACCTCAAATCGCAGGGTTATTTTTATTCTAATATAAAAGATACTGTTGTACATACTTTTTACAAAGGCCAGCACCGCGTGTCTGTAACAGATACTGTGTACCCCGGTAAAGTAACCATTATTGATACAGAAAAATATGCCTTTAATGTACCAAGGCTTACACGGCTTGCCGACTCTACCCAAAACGCAAGTCTTATAGCGCCGCATAAATCGCCTTTTGCCCAGGACCTTATTGCTGCCGAACTTGACAGGCTGGTAGCTTTGTACAGGCAGAGAGGCTTTTTTTTACTTACACGCGATAACCTGGTAGCCGAAGCAGACACGTTAGATCAATCATTGCTTACATTTTCGGCCGACCCTTTTGAGCAGGCGCAAAAAATATCGGAGGCGATTGAACGAAAAAAGCAAAACCCAACTACTGTAATTACCATAATGCAACGTGAAAATACTGACACGAGTTTTCAATCGTTGCCCGACTCTGCGTATTTCAAGCGGTACCGCACCGGTCACATATATTATTATCCTGAAGCCGACATTCGTTTAACTGCTGAAAAAATAATGGAGGATACCCCCGGTTTAATGCGTTTTGATACCGGTGGCTATACCATGTTTTACAAAAAGGGCCTTTTTAAAATGAATGCGCTTAAACGCATGACCTATATTTTGCCCGGTACCATATATAACGAAGAGGCATTTAACCGCACAATTACTGCTTTTAACCAAGTGCCATCCTGGAACCAGGTTGATTATCGTACCCAGTTGAGAAATGATTCGGTTGATTTTTATATGATGCTTTCGCCGGCAAGGCCGCAGAATATGACATTTTCATTGGAAGGAAGCCGCAATACCGGCGACTTTTTAAGTACCGGTACCCTTATTGGCGCTGCCTTCAACATAATTTATAATAACCGCAATGTACTTTTTAAAAGTGCACACCAGCTAACAGCAACGTTAAGCAACGGTGTTGAATTTACTTTGGATAAAAACTATCCCTTTTTGCAAACCTTTTTAACATCTTTAAATCTTGCATATACAATCCCCAATACGTTGCTTCCTATAAAAACAAAGCGACAACATGTAAGGGGAACAATGAAGTTTGATCTTAGCCCCAATTACTCCGAAAGAAATAATTTTTTCCGCGTAAGGTCTCTTACGGCAGGGGCCGGTGTTGAATGGAAAAGGAAAAATAAAATTTACCAGTTCAGGTTTCCAAATGTTGAACTTTATTCTCTTGATACATTACCCTTGCTAATTGAGGCATTTAAGGCAAACCCGTTTTTAAGAACATCATTTAACACGGGCTCTGTAATAAGTATGCAGGCCGCCATGAGCAGTACGGTTAATGGAAAGAATAACATAAATAACACGCTTTATTACCGGTTTGCCGGCGAACTGGCACCAATTGGCGCAGTAGCAACACGTACGTTTTATGGGTTTTTCAAAGCAGAAGGGGAAGTGCGTAAGCAATTTCAGCTAACAAAGTCAACCTCTTTTGCATTGCGGGCGTTTAGCGGTGTAGGCATAAGCTTTAGCAAAAATCCTGCATTTGGCAGCACACTGCCCTTTTTTAAACAGTTTATTGCCGGCGGCCCTAACAGCATGCGTGCATGGGGCCTGCGCCAA
>DASZUX010000694.1:0-3205 GCA_035547455.1 Chitinophagaceae bacterium | reverse complement strand
ACCTGTTAACGGTTTGGCAAAATAGGTAAACAAATGAAACAATTATAATTTTTTGCCTTTTTTGTAGCGGGCAAGCAGGTCAACCACCTGGCTGTTTTGTAATATAGCGGGATTTAACTCAACAAATTTTTTAACCAGTTTAGGTGCCGTTTCCAGGCCGTTTTCAAGTTGCAGCAGCGCCTCTTTGGGTTTGCCTGCCGCAAAAAGCGCCGCACTGTATAAAAAGTAAAAAAGCGGCTTACCGTTGGTGGCGTCAAGTGCGGCCACGCACTGCATTGCAGCCTCTTCAAAATATTCAGCTTTGTAAAGGCAGCGTACCAGCGCCTCGCGGGCACGGCTGTTTTGGGGTTTATTGCGCACCACAAGGCTAAAACACTGTATAGCTTCTTTAAAATTACCCAGTTGCAGGGCACATTCGCCAAGTGCAAGGTTGTACTCCGGCGAATTGCGTTGTATACGCATGGCTATTTCAAGCTGCTTTACAGCACTTTCCCACTGTTCTTCGTTAATATAAGTAAGGGCTATTTTATAATTAAGCTTACTGTCTTCCGGGTTCATGTGCGATGCCTTGCGGTAATTAAACCTTGCCTGTGCAAATTTGCCCAGCCGGTGGTAGCAGTGCCCTATGGCTTCGTAAATCACTTCTTCAGGCCGGGTTAACTCCAGCACCTTTTCCAATACTTCAATTGCATCTTTATACCTGCGCATGCGTATGTAGGCGTCGCCCATGTTGCGGTAGGCATAATCAAATTTTTCATCTATCACCACAGCGTACTGGTAAGCATCAATAGCTTTTTCGTACAATTTTAACCCCTGGTAGGCAGCGCCAAGATTAAACCAGGCCAGTTCATTGTAGGGGTAATCTTCAATAATTTTCTGGTGCAGGCGTATGCTTTCCTCGTTGCGGCCGGTAAAATCTGTCCAAAAGCATATTTTATACAGGGCCTCCTCGTTAGTAGGCTCCTGTTCCAGTATCATTTTAAGGCAGTCAAATACCTTATCAAACTCCTCGTAATCATCATATACGTCCGCCAGTTCAAACAACAGGTCAATTTTCTCTTCGCCGTCAAACAGTAAAAGAGCTTCTTCCAGCACCTGTACGGCATTTTGCTGCTGGTCTAACGCCAGGTAAGCATCAGTTTTAAGTATGTACAGGTTTATATCGCTACTGTCGTACAGGGCGGCTTGCTCCAGTATGGCAAGGGCATCAGTATAGCGGCGCGTGGCAATTAAAAGGTCGGCTTTTTTAATAAGCAGTTGCGAAGAATAGGGAAAATATTCCAGCCCTGTTTCAGCCGCTTCAAGTGCCTGAGCAAGGTCGTCTTCGTCGTCAAAATGGTCAATAATGCGTTCAAAGGCTTCTTCTTCAAGAAAGGCGTGACTTTTGCCGGAGCGCAGATTAGCGTATTGCTTCAATAATTCCCTAAGTTCTTCATGGTCTTCGCGGTAAGGCTTTTCCTGCATATTGTAAGGTTATGGAAAAGTACTAAGAAATGTTTAAAATGCCAAGTTTTTAAAGTAACATTTTGCTTATTAAACCGTTTAGAAAAAATTAATTGTGAAAATATTGCAAATAAATCCTAAATTTGCGTTAATGAAACGCTCAGGTACATTCACCAAAATATTAGCTGCGGCGCTGCTTATATCAGCAGTTAACCTTTGCTTTGGTGCATATAGCGGCAGTTCATACGATGACCACACTAATAAATTCAGCCTTAAAAACCTGGCGGTTTTCTCAAAAAACTATTCGCTTTCTTATTTAAAATTTGCCAATTCGCGTTTTGTAGGCATGCAGCAAGTATCCCAGCAACAGGCAGACAGCCTTATACAGGTACAAAGCATGATGCGCATTCAACGCGGCAATACCACTTTCGTGTACCCCTACACTTATAAAGTTAGGGTGCCCAGGTTTAAAGCACCTGCACCGCCCTCTCAAACTTACAGGCAGTAAGATTTATATTTCATTTTATTGTTTGCTTACAACGGCGCATATTTTATGCAGGCAATTTTATTTGCATATTTTCCATTATACGGTAACAGCTTTTAGCCTTGTGGTAAAAAATATTTGGCGTAACCTTTATTATAGCTAATTATTAATTCAACTCCCTGTAACCTGTTTTAGGTATTTCAAATTTTGAGGCTGGTACAGGGTTAAAATTTATGCGGGTAGCCGTGTAGGTGATTTTTGATGCTTTATCCTCGCCTGTAATTTCATATTCCAGCACAAAGCCGGGTATATCTTTAAATTGGTAAGGGTTTTCTGTAGCAGAGGGTACAATATTGGCAGTGTAATAAAAAGTAAAGGCTGAGCCATCTTTAAGTGTTGCCACACCTTTGTTGCACTCGTACCCTAAGATAGTTTTTTTATCGCCTGTATAGCTGATACTCATGCCCGCGTAAATGCTGTTATGCTGCTTCCATTTTTGCGCGTCCAGGTGGGTCATATATTTTTCTGCACCAAGTTCCTTTAAAATAACTGCATCACCATTAGTATTGTTATAAATGATTGATTGCGAAAAAGCAGAACTTACTACATCAACCCTTATCACTTTGCCTTTTATATAAAGCGTTTTAACAGCACCAGAAAGGTTGTTATTAGTAGCGCTTTTATTGCTTGATATACTGAAGGAAACTGTACAATCAGCTACAACTTTAGGCTCCTGCGCAAAGCAGGAACAGGTGATAATAAGGGCTACTACAGTGCTGATAAATAACTTCATGTAACATTGCTTGCAGGTAATGTAAATGTAGGGTATTTATTTTAAACCTGCCTGTAAAAAAAGGTATTGCAATGTTAAATAAATCACTATCCGCCTGTGCAAAAATTTATCCAAGGTAAACCCTAAGCAGCTTGCTGCGGTTGCCCGATTTAAGCCTGTCCAAGGCTTTGTCTTTTATCTGCCGTACACGCTCACGGGTAAGGTTAAAACGTGTGCCAATATCCTCAAGGCTCATCGGCTGGTCTATACCTATGCCAAAAAAATAACAGATTATTTCTTTTTGCTTTTGGGTAAGCGTACCCAGCGACCGCTGCACTTCATATTGCAGCGATGCGTAGCGCTCAAGCCCTTCATCAACTTTTTCTGCATTGGGGTTTTCCATTATATCTACCAGTGTTTGTTCTTCGCCGTCGCCAACCGGGCTGTCAACGCTTATGTGTTTTACGGTCATGTGGTCTGCAGTAAACACTTCTTCAACATCCACG
>DASZUX010000693.1:0-4817 GCA_035547455.1 Chitinophagaceae bacterium | reverse complement strand
GTATAAATTCTTGTTTGGTTAGATATATGTACGCTTTGCTGTGCGACATCAATTAAAATAATTCCAATAACACAGCCAATAATGCTTTCGCGGGTAAAGTATAATATTACTACGCTAACCAGGTACAATACTATACCATAACCTATGGTAACGCGCAGGTTTCCTTTGTCAGCAAAGCGGCCTACCAGCGGCGCTGCCAACGCCCCTGCTGCGCCTGCAAGGCCAAACAAGCCTATTTTGTCTGAAGTAAAATGAAACGGCGCATTGGCAAACAGCAATACCATAGTTGTCCAGAAAGAGCCAAATACTGCGAAGCACGTCATACTAATGCCTGTTGACTCCCTCAATACGGGCTGTGTTTTTACCAGTGTAACAAGTGACCGCAGCAATGAAAGATAGCTACCTGTAAACGTGGGTTTTGATACCGGGAACCTTTTATAGATGAGAAAGATAAGTGCGGTACATAATGCTGCCGCAATCCAGAACATGCTGCGCCAGCCCAGCCAGTGGCCAACAGCCCCGCTTAACGTACGTGAAAGAAGTATGCCTACCAGCAACCCGCTCATTACCGTACCTATTACTTTACCGCGCCGGGCAGGCTCGGCTAATGTTGCAGACATAGGCAGTATAAGCTGTGGTATAATAGAGCCAAGCCCCACCATAAAACAAGCTACTTGCAGCAGCCAGAACGATGGGGCCAGCGCAGCCCCTATTAAAGCCGCAATAGCCAGTACAAGGGTTGCCATAATTTGCCTTTTGCGCTCTAACATATCGCCAAGGGGCACAAACAGCAGCAAGCCGCCGGCATACCCGGCCTGTGTTAAGTAAGTAGCACTGCCTGCTGCACTTTGCGAAATACCAAATTCGTGGGCTACCTGTATAATTAATGGCTGAATGTAATAGATGTTAGCCACGATAAGGCCGGTGCATGCCGCCATAAGGGCTACATCCTTTTTTTGCAGATACATACCGCAAAATTCGGGAAAGCGGGGATTAACGCCTTTACTAATTAAGAAGAAAGAGGTTGAGAAAGAGCCCTAAATCATATAATGGTACAAGATACCCGATAGTGGGAAAAAATCTTACCATAATGTGGTCTAATTACTTGGTATTAAAAAAATCATTTCTTTTTTTCGATTGATGCAGGTGCAAGAAGGGGCTTTTTTTGCATGGTATCTTTTGTTTGCAACTTTTGTAGTATTTGTTGCAATTCTTGATGGTATTGTGGTGGGTTTATCAAATTTACATCACTGGCTTTATTGCAGGTGTTGATGGATATTATCATGGTTATTATTGTAGCTACCCCCGTAGCGATGCTTGTTATTTTAACAGTTCTATTAGTAGTTAAAACGGAGCTGTTTACCGTGTCTACTTTATCCCTGCTTTTATCTTCTTCGTCCTGAGCTTTCCATATTGCAGTCACGCCCCCTAATAATAAAAAACCTTCTAAATCATTATGGCGGTCAAAACTATCGTCTTTTTGACTGCATATATCAAAGCCGTGTATTTTCTCTAAAGGCAATATTATTTTAATTGCAGCACGCAAATATTCAAGTGAGTGAGAGGATTTTTTAAGTTCTATATACCGTTGAAGTGTTAAATGCCTTTCGTTATTGTCGCGTAAAGTAGTCAAAAAATCATCTATTAATTCTGCTACCTCTTTTGTTAGTTTCATATTTGTTGCCTCAATACAACCAATATAATCAATATAAACGGTAATAACGAATACTATTACCGATAATTTAAGACTTTTTGCTTTTTACGGGTGGAGTAAGCAAAACACTTAGTAGTTGTTCAGGTGTAGCGTTTACCTGTAGGTGGGTATCGTTAGTTTTTTTAGTCTTTTTAGTGCTTTTAGCTTTTTTGGCTGCCTTTGCCATCTGTTAACTGTTTATACGTTAAACGTCCTGCTAAGTTACGTAACGTTACGCTAAAACGTTCCTTATCGCTTATTTTCCTGCTATTGTACCTATATGCGCACTCATCACAATAGGCTTGTAGGTGTTTAAAACTAATATGATGATAAATACCATATACAGACCGCTTCATTACGCCCCAAAAGTTTTCTACATGGTTAACATGAACATTGCCTTTAACCCATTGCCTTACCCAATGGGTTACGGTATCGTGTGTATAGTCTAATTTCAGCCCTTTCTTATACAATATACTTTCATCAGTATAAACTGTACTACCTGCCTGTACATTGCTTTTAACTATATCTAAAGCTATTGCCTTAGTGCTTTCAGCCTGTGCCACAACCCTAATACTCCCGTCCCTTTGTGCTAATCCAAATACTACCCCCCTGCTTTTCAAATGGTGTTTTTTAGCGTATTCTTTTGCTTCTTCAGGACTAAGCCCTACATAATCACTTGCATATTTACGAGATAGATAAGTTTCATCTACTTCAACCGTTCCCGTTAGCATTTCGGGTGCTTTCTCTTTTAATGCTTCTCTTATCCTGTGCATCATAAACCATGCGGTACGCTGTGTGCAACCAATATCTTTAGCTAACTGGTAGCTACTAATACCCTTCTTATGTGCTGTTAATACATATACAGCATGTAACCATTTACTAACTGGTATTTTGCTTGCTTCAAACACCGTACCTGTAATAACACTAAACTTTTTATAACAGGTTGCGGACTTGCATTTATACCTTTTACCCCCTTCAATTACATACGCTCCGCGCTCATTACAAAAAGGGCAAACCACTACACCATCTTGCCATCTTTGACCGGCCAAATACTCCCTACATCCCGCTTCATCCGGCATTTGACTAACTAACTCATGTAAGTTTTTAAACATATATTTAGTATTTTAGTAGTTTCAAAACAACTGTTATGGAAGAAGAAAAGGAAGTAAGACGGATTGATTTAAATAAAATAAAGTTTGAATATAAGGACGGCGTACCACCTGATAACGGCAGACAAACTTCAATTATTTTAAACTTAAATATGTGGTTAGATAATTTCATTGAAGAAATAAATAAAGAAGAAAAAGGTGAGATTAATGTGTTCTTTGCAGAGGGCGATAATAACCATGTATCATTCAACAATATGGATGATGAATTAACGGCTAAGATTTATAAGCACATGCAGAATTTTGCCTTTCCAAATATTCTGCATAGGTGGCACCGATAACATAGTTTTCAGGAAAAACGACAATACATTCACCCCTATTTTCAGGATTGGTTATTACCCAAAATCCTTTAGTAAAATCCCTTTTTCTATCACCTAACTCATTATCTACTAATTCTTTATCTAATTTTGTACCAGTAGCGATGTTAGTAGGTGAGAAAGCCTTGTTAAAGCAGTAAAGGGCTGTTTATTTACAGGCATGGTTACTATTAATCGCCTTAGCCGGTCAACATACATATCTGCCGTACCCTTATAACGGAACAGGTTGCCCGGCCAGCCGCCTATTCACCGGCAACTGTGTTATCACCAGCTATCATCTCTTTTATTTCATTCTCAAACCCTTCAATACTCAATGCATCTTCCACGTTAAACGCACCAATGCGGGTGCGGCGCAGGCTGCTCAGGTAAGCACCAACTCCAAGGGCTTTTCCGTAATCGTTGGCAAGGCTGCGTATATAAGTGCCGGTTGAACATACCACGCGAAAGCTAACCTGCGGCAAATCAATTTTTGTTATCTCAAATGCGCGAATGGTAATGGGCCGTGGCTCAAGTACAACATCATGTCCTTTGCGTGCCGCAAGGTACACAGGCTTACCGTCTTTTTTTATGGCAGAATGTATTGGCGGCACCTGCATTATAAGACCCGTAAATTGTTCGGTAGCAGCATGAAGCTGCTCTGCAGTAATGGCGGAGATGTCTGTAATGTTCCCCGGCGCGCTTTCAAGGTCATACGTAGGCGTGGTGGCGCCAATGGTAAAGCTGCCCGTATATTCCTTTTCCATGCCCATATATTCATTAATCTTCTTGGTAAACTTACCCGTACAAATAATCAGCAGGCCTGTAGCCAGCGGGTCAAGCGTACCGGCATGCCCTACCTTTGACACTTTGGTGAGAATGCGAATTTTTTTTACCGCATCAAAACTGGTCCACTCAAGCGGCTTATCTATAAGTATTACTTTCCCCTCCAAAAATGGCTGCATGGCGGCAGGAACAGGCTTTTGCTTCATATATCCCGGTTACAAAACGCGAAAGTGGGGTAAAATGTACAGATTAACAAATACAGCATTGCACAGCTACCTTATAAGGCTTACTGTACCCTGTATTGATTTTGTTATGCCCAATAATGTTATATACCTGACAATATATACAAAGGTCTCAGTGGCGGGCTTTTTACCGTTTATAGTTCCGTCCCATGCTTTAAGCGGGTCGTTTGTTCTGAAAACAAGCTGCCCCCAGCGATTGTACACACTGAGGTCAATAAGTTTCTGCCCCTGCAGGCCCGTAATGCGAAAAACATCGTTATGTCCATCGCCGTTGGGTGTAAATGCAGATGGCACAAATACAGGAAAGGTGCATGTTGGAAAAACGATAACTGTATCGGCAAACACGCCGCAGGGGTTTGTTACCTGTACCATATACGTGCCTGGTTGGTAGGCCGTAAAAACAGAATCAGTACTGCCATTCCCCCAGCGGTAGCTATCTCCATACAAGGCATTAGCATGCAGTATTACGGGCGGGCTGTTTATAAAACAGGTGTCGTTGCCAATGTACGGCTTTGAAGGCGGCACCACACTCACAGTTATAAAAAGTATACTGTCACACCCTTTGGCCCGTTTTAATACCGCGGAATATTGCCCGGGCTGGCTTACCATCCTGCCGCCCGGTAATGTATAATTACCT
>DASZUX010000692.1:0-4032 GCA_035547455.1 Chitinophagaceae bacterium | reverse complement strand
CAAGCAGAAAATGCAGAAGTACATATTACCGGCAGCGGCAATGTGCATGTATCTGCCTCGGTAAAGCTTGAAGTGCATATAACCGGCAGCGGAGATGTGTACTACAAAGGCAGCCCTTCAATTGAACAGCACATAACCGGCAGCGGTAACATTAAGCAATTGTAGCTACAGGCTTTAACCGTAATTATTTTACTAACCTGTACACAGGGTATCGGTTATGTGCCGGCTCGTAATAAGGGGAGTTTTTATATACAAAATTCAACTGGGCTGATGCTGAAGCAGCAAATTTCGGGTCTGCTTTTTTCTTATCCTCCAGTTGCTGTTTTAACCCCGGGTGCTGCTGCAGGTAAGCGGCAGCTACATCCTCCCAGCGATAATCTGCATAGCCTTCTTTTTCCTGCAGTACAGCATCAAAAAAATTCCAGCTAAAATAGCTGTCGTCGCCCAGGGGTTCCAATGTTTCAACAATATACCTGTCATGCGGCTGCCCTGTATAAATTACATAATCGCCTTTTAAAAATTTAATAGCCTGTGTTTGCGTGCTAAGGGCCACGTTGTAGTTGCGGTGATGCTTTTCGTATGCCCTGGGCATACTTTTATAATCGTCAATATGGTAACATTCTACTTCAATAGTAGTATCTGCTGCAAGCCGCTTCATGGCTACACCGTTAATCTTTAACAAATTAATGGCGTACCACCAGCCCTGCGGTATTATATAAGCTTTGGGTTTTTCAACCGTTGCGGCAGGTACATAAGTATTATAAAATTTTACAGGCTTATTATAGGGCCTGGTGCGGTCATAAAACATGCGCTGCTTGCCGGTAACATCGCTGGTTTTATAACCCGGCTCGTATCCTTTAAAGTTTATCATGTCGTAGTGTGTCGTATCCACCTTCCAGCTTACGGCAAATTGTTTTTGTGCCTGTAACGCCTGCAGGCTGCGTTGCCTTTTTGCAATAATTTCTGCTGCATAAACCGACGATTGTTCCACAAGGGTCTGCATCAGGTAATAAGTGCTCCACACCCTGTCTGCAAAAGGTTTTAACATGTGTGTTTCACTGATGAACGATATTGTTTCAAAAAGGGCGGCATAACCGCTGCTGTAACGGGGCGACTCGTAAAAGGCCTCCCACCCTTTTGACGGATCGCTGCCTTCCACATTAACGTAGGGTATCATAGGCCAGTTTTTCTGTGCCATGCCGCGGTACAGGGCTGAATCGAAAACATCGTGCGCAAAATCGCCAATTTCGCCCTGCAGCTTATTGTGCTGGGTTGATATAAGCGTCATAGTGTACTGGTAATCGGCGCCGTCGCTTACATGGTTATCGCAAAAAACATCCGGGTTAAGCCACTGATATATTTTTTCAAAGGCAATAGCATTCTTGCTGTCCGCCTTAATAAAATCGCGGTTAAGGTCAAGGTTTTGTGCGTTTCCCCTAAAGCCATAACTTTCAGGCCCATCCTGGTTTACCCGCGAAAAGCTGTTCCTGTTAAGGCTGCCGCCAATATTATATACAGGAATAACAGCAATAGCAATATTAGGCGGTGTTTTTATTTTGCCCCCGGCTATGTCGCGTAAAAACATCATACAGGCATCAATACCATCCGGCTCACCAGGGTGTATGCCGTTATTAATCATTATTACTACTTTTTTTTGCCTGTGCCATACAGCAGGATCAAACTGGCCATCAGGGCTGTATAACACAATGTTTAAGGGATAGCCGGCATCTGTTGTATCGCCGTTTTTCATAAAAATGCTTGTATATTTTGCATCCAAATCCTTGTAGTATCGTATACAACCGGCATAAGTAGCAGTTTGTTTTCCCCCACTTTTTTCAAACACAGTGGATAAGTTTTGGGCACGTAAACCGTAAACTGCAAAAAGAAGTATTGGTAATATAGATTTTTTCATTAATTTGTTTTTGAAATATTTACAAAGTAATGGAAAACACGTATAGAATCCTACTGGCTGAAGACGAACCAAAGCTAAGCCAGGTAATACAATATGAATTAACCAGGCAGGGGTACCAAACAGATGTAGCTTATGACGGATCGATTGCCGAAAAGCTGTTTAAACAACACCCGTACTCGCTGGTACTGCTTGACATTAACCTGCCTTATAAAAACGGTCTTGCCCTATGCAAAGAGTTTAGGGAGATAAACAAAAATGTGCCTATTATAATGCTAACGGCATTGGGGGAGATAAATGACAAGATTGATGCCTTTAACCTTGGCGCTGATGACTATATTGTAAAGCCTTTTCACTTTGATGAGCTGATTGCACGCATTAAGGTGTTTATAAAACGCACAGATGCAGGCCAGGAAAGCGGCGAAAAAATTGTTATTGCCGACATGGAAATTGATATGAGCAATAAAACCGTTACACGCAACGGGAAAAATATTAACCTTACTGCAAAAGAATTTGCACTTTTGGTGCTGCTTAGCCGCAATAAGGGTAAGGTTATAGCCAAGCAGGATATACTTGAAAAAGTGTGGGACCTTAGCTTTGATACAGGTACCAACACAATAGAAGTGTATATAAGTTTTTTACGCAACAAGATTGACAAGCCCTTTGAAACAAAACTAATTCATACAAAACCGGGCTTTGGGTACTATGTACGTGAGGCGCCCCTGACATGAACCTACGGTTAAAATTTGTAGTGCTGCACACATTACTGGTATGCACCATACTGGTAATTGCTATGAGCATAGTTTATTTTATTTATTCCAACACCCGTAACGATGACCTTAGCAAGAGGCTGTGGGTACAGGCTATACAATGGTATAAGCAGTTTGACAGCGGGTATAAACTTACTGCAGAAGAAACCGACATACTTAATAACTCCCCGCAAAGTGCTGTTACCGAACTGCACGTTGTAATTGTAAACCGGCTGGGTGTAGTAGTGTATGAAGAACCGCGGCTACCTGTTTATAAGCCTTCAGGGTCAGACCTTGCCGATATAAAAATTAACGGCCGTTTTTTTTACCGTAATGACGATTATGCATATTTTGGTATATACATACCTGCAAGCGCTATGTATGTTATTGCCCGCAGCAACGACACCTACGGCCTTACAAGAATGGAAAAATTAAGGTTTATAATGATACTTGTAGGCGTTGGTGCACTGGTTGTACTTTCAACATTTTCTTTTATATATGTAATGACCACCACCAAACCCCTGGTGGAGCTTAGCCTGCAAATGCGCAAAATATCGGAAGAAAACCTGAAGGAGCGCTTTAAAATGGGCAAAGGCAATATAAAAAAGAATGAAATAATGCAGATAAGCGCCAATTTTAATAATATGCTTGACAGGCTGGATAAAGCGTTTGAAATGCAAAAAAGCTTTACCCACCATGCCTCGCACGAGTTGAGGACGCCGCTTGCAAGTATGCTGGCGCAAACAGAAATGGCGCTGCGCAAAGACCTTACCCCTGAAGAGGCAAAAGAAATACTTGCATCACTTAAAGAAGACCAGCAGGAACTTATTGAACTTACCAACTCCCTGCTACTGCTGTCGCAGTATGAAAAAATAAGCTACTCCTCTAACTGGCCCATGGTGCGTATAGACGAATTGTTGTATGATACTATTGGCACTGTAAAACGCATGTTTCCCGGTATAATTATAAGCCTGGAGTTTTTACAGGTGCCGGATAATGAAATAAACTTGTCCATAAGCGGTAACTATACCCTGCTGCGTTCAGCATTCCGCAACCTCATAAAAAATGCTTTCCAGTATTCTGAAGATAAAAAAGTAGCTATTGCTATTAAAGCCGGTACCGAAGGCGTTGACGTATATTTTGACAACAAGGGCAAAACACTGAATATTAAAGACAAAGACCGCCTGTTTATACCCTTTTTCAGGGGCGAGAATGCTATACGCAAAAGAGGGTTTGGCCTCGGCCTCTCCATAGTAAAGCGTATTGTGCAGTTACACCAGGGCATTATAAAATACGAAGCCGTTGCTGATAATACCAACAGGTTTATTGTAACATTTAAGCGCGCCTGAACACACCCGGCACTATAAGATGCCA
>DASZUX010000691.1:0-8193 GCA_035547455.1 Chitinophagaceae bacterium | reverse complement strand
GGGGCAACATTTTACCTTTTCTTATCTTCGCCGCCTATGCAAAAGGAAAAAGTGTTAAGTGGCATACGGCCTACCGGTTTTGTACATTTGGGCAATTATTTTGGCGCTATACGTAACTGGGTAAACATGCAGGATGAATATGATTGCTATTATTGCGTGGTTGACTGGCACAGTCTTACCACCCACCCGGATACTAAAGAGCTGCAACATAACGTGCACAGGCTGTTATCCGAACTGCTGGCCAGCGGCCTTGACCCTGAGAGGTGCGTATTATACATACAAAGCGATGTGCCGGAAATAGCGGAGCTTTACCTGTACTTAAATACAATGGCCTACAAAGGCGAACTTGAAAAAACCGCCACCTTTAAAGATAAGGTACGCCAGCACCCTGACAATGTAAATGCCGGCCTGCTTACCTACCCGGTGTTACAGGCCGCTGACATTTTAATACACCGTGCCACCAATGTGCCTGTGGGTAAAGACCAGGAGCAGCATGTTGAAATGACACGCAACTATGCCGAACGCTTTAACCACCGTTACGGCGAAGTTTTTCCGCTGCCAAAGGCATTTAACTATTACGGCGCAGAATTAATAAAAATTATGAGCCTGGACGGCAATGGTAAGATGAGCAAAAGTGCTAACCACATGAATACGCTTTACCTTGCAGATGATGATGACCTGGTGCGTAAAAAAATAATGAGGGCAAAAACCGACAGCGGCCCGGCGGAATTAAATTCTAAAAAGCCGGACTATATTGAAAACCTGTTTACACTTATGGGGCTTGTTAGCGGGCAGGAAATATTAGAGAAATTTAATACTGACTTTAATAACTGTGTTATACGCTACGGCGACATGAAAAAGCAACTGGCGGAAGATATGGTAAAGTTTATGGCGCCTATACGCGAAAAAGCACAGGCTATACAGCAGGATAAAACCTATCTCTCAAAAGTTATGAAATATGGCCGTGAAAAAGCGCGTGCAAGTGCCGCCGGAACGTTACAGTTAGTACGGCATGCCATGGGTGTAAATTATTAACCTGCAGAAGCACGGCATTAAGTTTGCTTAAAATAGACGGCAACTATTTTTTTGCGGTATTTTATGGTAAAATGTATTACCTTAAAACCGTATTAACCAAACATTCGCCATCAGCATCAGTTTGCCATTTTTCCTTAATTTGGAATATTAAATAAATATGTCGAAAGCAAAAAAGCCGAAACACATAGCAGTAGCCGGTAACATCGGCGCTGGCAAAACAACACTGACAGAAGCATTAAGCAAGCACTATAAATGGATACCGCAGTTTGAAGATATTGACCACAACCCTTACCTGATGGACTTTTATGAAGATATGCCCCGCTGGAGCTTTAACCTGCAGGTATATTTTCTTAACAGCCGGCTTAACCAGTTGCTTGAAATACAGCGGGGTACTGAAACGGTAATACAGGACAGGACAATTTATGAGGATGCCCACATTTTTGCACCTAACCTGCATGATATGGGGCTTATGAGCAAGCGTGATTTTGACAACTATTTCAATTTTTTTCAAACACTCAAATCAATGGTGCAGCCGCCTGATTTGATTATTTACCTTAAAGCTTCCGTTCCTACATTGGTAGGCCAGATTCAAAAACGCGGGCGCGAGTATGAAGAAAACATCCGCCTGGATTATCTTAAAAAACTGAACGAGCTGTACAACAAATGGATTGACGGGTACAAAGAAGGGAAACTGCTGGTGGTTGATGTGGATAAAAACAAGTTTCCGGAGCGTGAAGAAGACCTCGGCGAAATCATCAGCAAGGTAGATGGTATGTTGTTTGGCTTATTTTAAACAACAGCCTCAAGCTGCCCTACTGCGTTATTTAAAAAATTAGGCAATATATGCTGGTAAGTAAGCATTATTTTACCGGGATCGCCTAAATACTCAATCATACTCTTCCATTTGGGTTCGCCGTAGTTTTCAATAACTGTTTTCTTTTTATCCTCCCGCTGCAGGTACATGCTCATGCCTGCGGCATCTGCTTCCGGGTGAAATTGTGTTCCTATAAAACATTCGTTAAACCGTATTGCCATAACAGCTCTTTCGTATGGCACATGCGGCCTTTCTTTTTCAATAGCCAGTATATGCGCCCCCAATTCGTGCAGTCTTTTTTTATTGGGTTCAACTACCTGGTAATCGCGGCTGTCAACGGCATAAAATGGTTCCGGCAGGCCTTCAAATACAGGTTCTTTTGCAGCAGCCTGTAAAACATGCACGGGAAAAATGCCAAACGCGGTTGATTTGCGTTTGCAAACAGTAGCTATTTTAAAATAGCGGCACGCAAGCTGGAAACTATGGCAGATAAAAAATACCTGCTTTTTTGGAAAATTGTGTGCTGCATTATTCCATTCTTCAACAGATGCTATCCATGCAAAATAACGGTTTTCCCATTCGCTCCCTTCGCTATCAAGTGGCGAACCCGGCCCGCCGCTTGATAGATAAATATCATACTGAAGGCCCGGTAATTGCAGTTTTTGCCGCACGTCAAACTCATCATAATGTACGGTTACATCATTATCCTTGCCCCACCATTGTAAAATTTCACGAATACAGCGCATGCCCTGGTTAGGGTGGCCGTCGTTCATGTCCAAAATAGCTACATTAACTTGCCGTTCACTGGTTGTCATAATCTGCAAAAATACAAAAAACAGGCGGCAGGCGGGCAATTATACCCATGGCTGACAGGTATTGTTAACAATTAGCCAATAACATTTAACGGGCAACAGCTTATTTTAGCTCCAGCACCCACATACTGGTACCGGGTATAGTGGTGTTTTCCGCAGTATTAAACACATCGTTGCTTATTACACTTACTGCTTTTGTAAAACCGGCGGTTCTCTCTGCATATTTACTAAAGTCAACAGTCATAGCATTTTCCGCGGTATTCATTATGCACATAACAGTGCTCTTTTCATCATACCTGAAGTAAACATATAACCCGTCAGCAGGTACATATTGCGTCATTTTACCGGTTTGCAGTGCGGTAGAGTTTTTGCGGTAATTACCCAGTGTTTTTACAAGTTGCTGTATTTGTTTTGCACTGTCGCTTAAGCCTTGCCCTGTAAAGGCATTCACTTTATCACCCTTCCACCCGCCGGGAAAATCAAGCCGTACATTCCCGTCCGGGTTTGCTAACCCTTTCATCAGCACCTCTGTGCCATAATACATTTGGGGTATGCCGCGGCAGGTAAGCAGCCATTCAATACCCATTTTTTGTTTGGCTACCTTTTCGCCTACCATTGAGAAGATGCGGCTCATGTCATGGTTGTCTAAAAATATTACCTCGTTGTAAGGGTTTTCGTACAGGCGGTCGCTGGCAAGCACTGTGTATAAACTGTTTACTCCTGTTGTCCAGCCGAATGCTTCAGTCAGGGCGGGAATAATACCGTGCAGGTTGGTTTGAAAATCGCAGGTGGCGGGCAAATTGCTTTTAAAAGCCAGGTTAATATTGTTGCGGGCAAAAAAAGCCTGGTTATATACGCCATGTACCCATGTTTCGCCAAACATGAACATTTTTGGGTACTCGGCAATAAGCGCCGCATTGCAGGCATTCATAAAATCAAGGTCGTTGTAAATATAGGTATCAATACGCCAGGCATCAACGCCAAACTCTTCTACGCACCATATTGCGTGCTGTATAAGAAATTTCTGTACGTAGGGGTTAGACTCATTTACATCGGGCATCTGTGGTGTAAACCACCCGTCAGACATTTGTTTTACATCTGATGCTGCTGCATAAGGGTCAAACAGCACCTGGTCTTTATACGTAGTATTGGTATAGCGCGGCCATTGGTGCAGCCAGTCTTTTGACGGAGGGTTTTGCATCATAAAATGGTATGAGCCCACATGGTTATATACTGCATCCTGCACCAGCTTCATACCACGTTTATGCAGTTCGTCACTTAGTTTTTTATACATTTCAGCACCGCCTAAGCGTGGCTCAATTTTATAATGGTCTGTAAATGCGTAACCATGTTCTGTGCGGTTAGGCATGTCATTTTCAATTACAGGCGTCATCCACAAAGCAGTAGCGCCAAGGCTTTGTATATAATCAAGATGATTGATAATACCCTGTAAATCGCCGCCATGCCGCAGGAAAATGGAATCGCGGTTTAACGACTGGTCGCGCATACCCGGCACCCTGTCATTGGAGGGGTCCCCGTTGCTAAAACGGTCAGGCATTAAAAAGTAAATAAAGTCGGCAGAGGTTAACCCCTGCGCGTATTGCGTACCGTTGCCCTGCCTGCGTGCCTGTAAAGGCCATTCGGCGGTATTATTACTGCCGCCGTTGCCGGAAAACGCAATGGTAACGTTACCAGGCTTTGCCGCGCCGCTGATCGCTACATCAATCGCCATGTATTCGCCGTTCTCGAATACGTGCTTTTGCAACAGGGTAACACCAGGGTAATTAATGTGTGGCTCCGCCTGCGAAAAATTTTTGTTATTTGAATGTACCAGTACCTGCACATGATCCATCTTCATACCCACCCACCAGTTGGCAGGGTATAGTGTGAGGGATTGTGAGAAAGAAGTAAGCGCGGTGAAGAGAAAAGCTATTACAATAAGTCCTTTATTCATTGTTATCTTTTACAAATTGAGTTAATAAACCACCAATTATCATAGACACCCCGCCAATAACAAGGGCATAAATACTTTCTCCATGGAAAAAATGTTTTACAAAAAAGCCCAAAATGGCGGCGGCAACAAGTTGAGGTATAACAATAAAAAAATTAAATACTCCCATGTAAAAACCCATCTTATTCGCTGGCAATGATCCGGCTAATATAGCATAAGGAATTGTTAGGACAGAAGACCATGCCAGGCCTATTGCCACCATGGGCACCAGCAATAAAATTGTTGATTTGATATATAGTAATGATACAAGACCGATGCCTCCTATTATAAGGCATATCATGTGGGTATTTTTTCTTCCTGATTTCTTTGCTATCATTGGTAATATAAAAGCTGTCGCAAACGAAACAGCATTATAAACCATAAACATTATACCCACCCAATCGCCTGCATCCTGGAATGCTCTCGTTTCAGTGTCGGTTGTTCCATATGCATTTTGAGCGACTGCCGGAGTAGTGTATATCCACATAGAGAAAAGAGCAACCCATGTAAAAAATTGAACTGATGCCAATTGCAGCATTGTTTTAGGCATTGTGTAAATACCTTTTGCTATTTCCGTGATACCATGGAATAAACCATTATTTCTGAGTTTTTCTTCTTCCCATGTTTCTATATTTTCGGGAGGAAATTCTTTAGTAGTAAGAACAGTCCACAAAACAGAACCAATAAATACAAATGCCCCAATATAAAATGAATATTTTACTGAATCCGGAATAACACCTTTTGGCGCTGTATTGCTAATATTTAAAACATGTGAAAAAAAGAAGGGCAACAATGATGCTATAACTGCCCCGATACCAATAAAAAATGTCTGCATCGCAAATCCGCTGGTTCGCTGAGAGGGGGGTAATTTGTCACCAACGAATGCCCTAAAGGGTTCCATGGAAATATTGATTGATGCATCCAGCAACCATAGTAAAAGCGCAGCCATCCATAATGCATAAGAGTTAGGCATTAAAAAAAGAGAGACTGAAGCGAGTAAGGCACCAGCAAAGAAAAATGGCCTTCTTCTACCCCATTTTGGATGCCATGTTCTGTCGCTTAAATATCCGATAATAGGTTGTACAAGTAAACCTGTAGCGGGAGCAGCGACCCAAAGGATGCCTATTTTATCAATGTCAGACCCAAGGGTCTGAAAGATTCTGCTAACATTTGCGTTCTGCAAGGCAAATCCAAATTGGATTCCTAAAAACCCAAAATTCATATTAAATAACTGCTGAAATGTCATCCTGGACCTGGCAAAGGAAGCAGAGTTATTTGGTGCGGCGGTTACTACTGCCATAGCAATCGTTTAGGTAATGTGTAAAAGTTACATGCTGCTAAAAGTACGTGTTTTATATATACAAAAAACACGAATAAAAATTTATCCGTGTTCCTGGTATTTATCTTAAACTCCTGCAGTATTGTTATTTAAATAACAAACCCGTTGGGCAGTATTGCGCCTTTTTTTACTACCACTATGCCATCCTTTACGGTGTAAAGGGCATGGTCGGTATTTTCAAGATGCGGGCCGCCGTTAATACGCACATCGTTACCAATACGCGAGTGCTTGTCAATAATGGCGTTGCGCACGTAACAGCGGTCGCCAATGCCTATCTTGGGTATGCCTTTGGCCTCGTTGCGCTTCATTTCTTCCAGCGTTTCATACAGGTCGTTACCCATAATATAACTGCTTACAACGGTAGTGCCATGTCCAATGCGCGAGCGTATGCCTACTACAGAGTTTTCAATGCGGCTGGCCAATATTATTGAGCCTTCTGCTATTACTGTATTTTCCAGCGTAGTGCCGCTTATTTTAGCGGGCGGCAGCATTCTTGCGCGGCTGTACACCGTTTTGCTGCTGTCAAACAGGTTAAACGGCGGTATATCTTCAGTAAGTGCAAGGTTGGCCTCAAAAAACGAGTAGATATTACCTATGTCAGTCCAGTAACCATCGTACTGGTAGCTAACAACTGTATATTCATTTATAGAGTTGGGTATAATCTCCTTGCCAAAATCTGTTGCATCTGGGTGGTATTTTAACAGCAGGTCATCCAGCACAGATTTATTAAAAATATAAATGCCCATGCTGGCTAAGTATTTGCGGCCCTGTTGCTGCATAACCTCACCGGTATCGCTTTCCCACTCCCCAAGCACTTCCTTTTTAGGTTTTTCAATAAACGTGGCAATATGGCCGCTGCCATCGGTTTTCATTATACCAAACTCCGGCGCTTCCCTTGACCCAACCGGTATGGTTGCAATTGAAATATCAGCCCCTTGTGCAATGTGCACATCAAACATCTTTTCAAAGTCCATCTGGTAAAGCTGGTCGCCGCTCAGTATCAGCACATACTCGTAATCGTTGTTGTGAATATGCCTCAGTGATTGCCTTACCGCATCAGCCGTGCCCTGGAACCATCCCTGGTTGTCGGGCGTTTGTTCGGCAGCCAGTATATCAACAAATCCACTGCTGAAATTGCTGAACTGGTAAGTATTTTTTATATGCTTGTTAAGCGATGCGGAGTTAAACTGCGTAAGCACAAACATGCGGTTAATGTTTGAGTTTATACAGTTGCTGATGGGTATATCAACAAGGCGGTATTTGCCGGCAATTGGCACCGCAGGCTTTGAACGGCTTGCGGTTAGAGGGTACAGGCGTGTACCTGCACCACCCCCAAGTATTACTGCTACAACTGACTTTGCTAAAGTAAACATATCTAATGGCAATTTTTGAGTTATGTAAGAAGGTTGTTTTATTGCGAAATTTACTGCTTATTGGTTAACATATAAATAATAAAAAAATTGCTGCCTGCATTTGTATAATTGTGCCGGGTTGCTGTTATTTTATTTCATTATACACATCAAGGTAATGCTTTACTGCATTCTCCCAGCTATTATCAATTTTCATCATACGCTTGCGCATCCAGTTAAGATGTGTTTTGTCATCATAATACAATTTTGATGCGCGCTGTACGGCGTGCGTTATATCCCCTGCCGTGGCATGGTTAAACCGTATGCCCCACCCCTCAAAATCCCCCATGTCAACCACCGTGTCACGCAGGCCGCCGGTATTACGTACCATGGGTACCGTACCGTAACGCATAGCGTACATTTGGTTAAGCCCGCAGGGCTCAACACGGCTGGGCATCAGCAAAAAATCGGCCCCGGCATACATAAGGTGGCTTAATGCCTCGTTATAGCCTATATACACGGCATAATCGCCGGCATAGTAATTGGTTAATTGCTGTAAGCGCCACTCCACCTGCGCCTCGCCGCTGCCTAATATTAAAAAGTTTACAGCATTATTAAGGCTGTACATGCATGACAGTATGGCATCAGGCAAAACATCTGCAGCCTTCTCCCCCACCAGCCGCCCGATAAATACTATCAGCGGTTTGGTTATGTCAAGCCCAAACCTGTCGCACAGCAGTTGTTTACATTTTTGCTTGCCCTCATCAACTGATTCAATATCGTAGTGGTTTTCCAGGTATGTATCTGTGGCAGGATCCCATACCGCGGTATCAATACCGTTTAAAATGCCTGTG
>DASZUX010000690.1:0-11777 GCA_035547455.1 Chitinophagaceae bacterium | reverse complement strand
GCCCGGCAGTTTAAAGTTGTTGTTAAGCTTGCCAAACCAGCTTAAAATAGCATCCTGCGGCGTAGCATTAGGCACATTGGATGTATTTATTTTGCCGTTGTAGATGTTGATGTTGGTAGTTATTTCCCACCAGTTTTTAACCTTGTTAATTGAGGTTATTTCAGCACCATAACTGTAGCTTGACTCTGCATTGATATAGCTGTTCACGAGTAGCTTTTGGTTGTTGATATACTGTGTATCAAGGTACCTTGTTATAAGGTTATTGCTGTGTTTGTAATATACTGATACCAGCAGGTTGTTGCCGCCCTTGAATATTTTATTGTATGAAAACTCCACTGAATTGGTAAATTCAGGTACAAGGTCGGGATTACCTCTCTGTATGTTAAGGCTGTCGCTGAAATCAGTATAAGGGATTAACTGGAAGAAGTTTGGCCTGTTTATTCTTCTTGAATAGTTAAACTGCAGTTCCTGGTTGTTTTTAAGTTTTTGACTTAAGAACAGTGAGGGGAACAGGCTTATTGGATAAGAATTGCTGAATTTTTGACCGGTATTGGTTAATTCTCCATCGTACTTGCTGCTTTCTGCACGCAGACCAATTTGGTAACCAAAATCTTTTATTGAACTTGTAATAGTAGTATATGCCGCATATACCTGGTCGGTATTTTTATAATTGTTGGTAAGGTTGGGTAGTTTAACCAGGTTGTTTTGGCTGCTGCCCACCAATATATCGTTGTTGTTGGTAGTTTTACGCACCTGGGCACGTACCCCTGCTTCTAACTTTGTTTTTTGCGTAAGCGGGTTGGTGTAGTCGCTCTGGATAGTAAAGAAATCGTTGCCGCCGGTAGAAATCTGCTGCTGGAATGACTGGCCGAGGAAGGTTTTATCACCCAGGTAGTTATTGGTGGTGTACATTGAGTTGCCATCGTTTTTGCCAGAGAAATAGTTACCGTCAGCAGTTAACTGTTCGCCGGATTTGGCAAAATTGTGCACCATGCCAAATTGAAGGCCTGTAGCATTAAAAGTACGCGTACCGTTTGTTATGCGGTCGTTATACCTGAAAATATCACCTGCCGGGTTAAGACTGTCGGTGGTAATAGTTGAGTTAGGTTTAAACTCGCCATGCACTTTTATACCTGCCAGCGACAGGGTAGTTCTGTTGGTAACATAATAGTCAAGGCCAATCCTGCCAAATATAAATGCACCTTTTGTTTTGTCAGTGTTTGTTTGATTCACATGGGTAGGGTCTGTACCGTAAGTGTAACGGTCGGTAGTGCCGGTTGCCTTATTGCGCATGGCATTAACCATGGTAGCCGCTGTAAAGTTTATTTTGCCCTGGCGCACATTAAAATTGCCGCCGCCGTTAAAGCCACCCCTTGTATCAGCCCCTGCCATAAGGTTGCCGTTATAACCGGTTTTCTTATTCTTTTTAAGCACAATGTTCAATATGCCTGCATTACCGCCGCTGGCATCATATTTTGCGGAAGGGTTAGTTATTACTTCTACGCTTTCTATCGCGTCTGCCGGTATCTGGTCCAGCGTAAGCGTGGTAGGCCTGCCGTCAATATAAATCTGGGGCGATGCATTGCGCAGCTTAACATTGCCGTCAATATCCACCTGTACCGAGGGCACATTGCGCATAACGTCCACCGCAGTACCGCCCGCACTTACAATGTTTTTATCAACATTAAATACCTTTTTATCAATATCAAGCTTAAGGCCGGGGGTTGATGCTGTTACCGTTACGCCTTTAAGCTGGTTTGCATCTTCAACCAGTTTTATATTGCCAAGGTCCTTATCCACCATGTTGGCAATAGCCGTTACGGCCGCCATGGGGTTTGAATTATTGGCCGGGCTTGTTGTTGCCCCGGGCTTCATAGCCCCCATATTCATTTGAAAACTAACGGTTTGGTTGTACGCTTTGTAACCTACAGCCGAAATTTTGAGTTTTAACTGGCCAAACATAGGCAGGTCTTCAAAACTAAATTCGCCTGCGGCAGTAGTGTTCATGGCCTTTAATAAAACATCTTTTCTTTTTTTGGTAGCACTGTCGTATTTGTTTTGCAGCAGCACTACAGATGCCTCGGCAATAGGTTTGTCAAGGCTGTCCATCACCTTACCATACACATGCCCAATGTTCATCGCGCCCTGCTGCCCTTTAGCAGCGCCGCCACCCATGGGAAACTGGGCATGCACCTGCGCCGTTAAGAGAAGAATACCTGCTGCGAGTAATAACTTTTTCATAAATGTATTTTGTAATTGCTGATAATATTTAGTAATAATTGCGGCACAAAACTATTTTGAAGCAGAATAATAATAAAGGAAATGAGACAACAGGATAAAATGTTGCGACGAAAAGGCCAAAACGCTGTTGAATGGTAATGTGGCGGCTGAGCGGGGTGATTGATAAAAATAAAAAGGTTTATAATGAGCGAACGGGGTTGGTTTTGGGGCTTAATTTGCAAAAAGGGGAAGCGGGTACTATTTACGGATGCTATTATTGCCGGCGAAGGACAAAAAAAATCCCGCCGGTGTTAGCGGCAGGATTCTTTAAGTTAACATTTGTTATTTAGGCATGTCAAATATTGTAGGGTCAACCGGGGCGTTTACGGTAACTTTTTTAACAGTCATTGTCATTGAAAACATGCTGCCGTAGGCCATTTCAGTAGTATAGGCCACTTTGTTGCCAAAATCGGTGTCCTTGTAATCTGAAAAAGTCATGGTCATTTCCACATCGTTGCCCATCATATTTACATTACGCGATAGCTTGCTAAGCAGGTAAGTATTTTTGTTAATTAAATAAGTAGTGGCAACACCATCTTTATTGGTAAGCACAACCTTGTAATCGTCGCCTTCTGTGCCCTGTAACTCAGCTTTATCTCCATGCGCAGCATAGTCAACAAAGGGGTCGGGATAAATTAAGTTTTCCGAGCTTTTATATTGCTCGTCCGGCATTGCCTGTGCATCAGTACCGCCCTGGAAGGGGTTTATTACCCAGCCGCCCTTATCAGTAATAACCTGCACCATTTGCTGGCCGTTAAACTCGGTTACGCTTTTATAACCTTTGCCCACTAAAATGGTAGCTGTTGCAGGGTTATCATTACCCATGGCATTTACAGATAATTCGGTAACCATGGATGTTACCTGGCTTAGTTTATCTTTTCCGCCAATGGCATCAACATGTTTGCTGATAATTTCATCAGCCGTTTGGGCTTTTACTGCTATGAAGGAAAATATTATTGCTGCAGCAGACAGCAAGGTTTTTACCGGTTTCATTGTATATGTTTTTGTTTTATGAATGATTGAATGTTTGCTTGCAGTTTCAGCGGGTTTGGAAAGGCAAAGCTAATTGCCGGCATAAATACCCGGTAAAAATAATTACCGGCGGCATAGCAAACGCATACCCGGCCATTTTTATTTTAACTGGTTTTGCCGGTTAGCGCAGCAATATCGTCACGGTAGTTCTCGCCTACCGGCAATTCAAGTTCACCAATAAAAACGCTGTTTTTCATTACTGCCGTAATATGGGCTATGGAAACAATGTATGATTTATGAATGCGTAAAAATTCACCTTTGGGCAATTCTTCCTCAATTCCTTTCATGCTCATGCGCGTTACTACCGGGCGTGTTGTGCTTTTAAGGTGTATCTTAATATAATCTTTCAATCCCTCTATCCAAACCACATCCGCCGTAGAAATTTTAAGCAGCTTGTAATCCACATTTACAAAAAAATACCCGGGCGTACTGCCCTCTTTGGGTTTGGTAATTTTAAGGTCGTACAGGTCTTTTGCCTTGTTGCAGGCTTTCATAAACCTGTCGAACGATACCGGTTTTACCAGGTAATCAAGCACGTCAAGGTTAAAGCCCTGCAGGGCAAACTTTTCGTAAGCGGTAACCAGTATTATCATGGGTTTAACCGCCAGGCTTTGTATAAACTGCAGCCCTGTTAAACCGGGCATTTGTATGTCAAGAAAAATAAGGTCAACAGTTTGTTTTTCAAGCACTTTTATAGCCTCAAATGCATCCTGGCATTTGGCAACAAGCTGCAAAAAAGGCACCTTGCTTATGTTGTCTTCAAGCAACTCAAGCGCAAGCTCTTCGTCGTCAATGGCAATACATTTCAGCATCAATGCATATTTATCTGTAAGGAAACCAGGAACCAGTTATCTTTTGCGGTAAGCCACAAGTTATGATTTTTTCCATACAGCAAGCTTAACCTTCTTTTTACATTGGTAAGGCCAATGCCCGATGTTTTATCTTTTATTTCTTTTGAGGCCTCGTTATACTTGTTGCGTACAGTAAAGTTGAGAATATTATTTTCTGCTTTCAGCGAAATGTCAATCTGGGCGTCTTCAATCATGCCTGTTCCGTGCTTAAAGGCATTTTCCACAAAAGGTATCAGCAGCATCGGCTCCAGTTCGTAGTGGCCTTCCCCCACCTCAAGCGACACGGTTACTTTTACTTTTTTGCCAAAACGCTGCTGTTGCAGGTCAATATAGCTTTGCAGGTATTCAATTTCTCTTTCCAGCGGCACCTTTTCTTCGTCAGTTTCATATAACATATAGCGCATAAGGGCCGATAGCTTTATTAACGACGGTTCAAGCTGGTCGCTTTGTTTGCGGGCCAGCGATACCATGTTGTTAAGCACATTAAACATAAAATGCGGGCTTACCTGGCTGCGCAAAAAAGCAAGCTCGGTTTTAAGGTTTGCGTTCTCCTTCTCCTTTGCCAGTTTGTCCTGCTCAATCCTGTCGTTTACCATCTGGAAGGCGGTGCTGCATGCCAGGAAGAAGAGGTAAGGAAACAGGTTATTGATGAGGAATGCCTGTATATGATATTCAGGATTTGGAAACGGTGGAATAGAGAAAAACAGGGTATAGTCGTACCCAAAAATACCGAGGCATACCAGCAATTGCATAGCAAAAAACTGCCAGTACCTTTTTTTATATATGAACTTTGGAATAAGCACGTAGGCGTTCAGGTAAAAAAACGATACCCACATGATAAATTTCGCTATGTAAAAAAGGGTAACCGGGTTTTGTTTTTGCTGCGGGTGGGCTTTATCATTATGGTAGCCTGTAAACAGCAGGAATGGCAGCCAGAATAATACCATCCATACGGCAACGTGCAACAGTATTTTTACCCACCTGTAAGAGTACCAGGATACTTTCATACCACCAATGTATGTAACTTATTAATAATGGCATGTATGTATGGTAAAATCCTGCGACGAACGGGGTTTATTTTGAGACGAATGGTAACCGGGGCGCACCTGCATGTTTTTTTGCCAGCGGTAAAGTACCATAAACTATCGGCAAATAAATTTAGTCCTGTTAAAAATAATCTGTTATTTTACCATCATTGTAAAGGTCCCATTAATTGCGTGTTGCCAACTTTATAAAAAACAGTGTACGACCCTGCCTTTTTACGGTTGTAGTGTGTTGGGCTGTAAGCGCCTGTGCGCAGGTATGCGCCGGTAGCCTGGGCGACACTGCCCTTGCAGAAACTTTTAGCAGCGGCAGCCTGCCTAAAGGGTACAATTCTTTTAAGGAAGTGTATGATTGCCCTAACCCGGGCGAATTTGTGTTAACCAATTTTCTTTTTGGCTGTGGAGATAAAACCTGGCTGCCCACCGCGGGCGACCATACCAGGCTTACATCTCACGAGCTGCATAGCAATGAAATGCTTATTAATGCAGCCGGCAAACCCGGTACTGTGTACCAGCGTACGGCAGATGGCTTTTGCGGGGGTATTACCTACCAGTTTTCGGCTTTTATAACCAATATGATGCAGCCAAAAGCCTGTAATGGCACACCGGTTTTGCCCAATCTTACCTTTAGTGTTACCGATGCCGGCGGCACCATTACAGAAAGCTACGCCACAGGCGATATTGCAATTGATACCATTGGGGTTAACTGGCAGCAGTACGGGCTTTTTTTTACCACGCCGGCTTCGCCGTCGCCTGTTACCTTTAAAATTACCAGCAACAGTATGGGTGCCTGCGGTGCTGCTTTTGCTATTGATGATATCACCGTACGGCCGTGCGGCACCAGGGTAAGCGTAACGCTTGATAATGATACGGTGTCAGCTGCTGACGTATGCGAAGGTTATACCAACCCGTTTGTTTTAAAGGCTGATTACCTTGGATTTACTGACCCCAAAACAATATGGCAAACCAGCCTCGATTCCGGCGACACATGGCAGGACATACCCGGCGCCATAACAAAAACCTATACTGTGCCGCCTGTAAAAGCCAACACCGCCGTTATGTACCGCATAATCGTTGCTGAAGCGGTAAACTTTACCAGCCCCAAATGCCGTATTGCCTCCAACCCGGTTTGGATAGCTGTACATACAGCCCCCGGTCATGTGCCGTTAACGTACGGCTCTGCCTGCCTTGATAAAGATTATAAGATGCCTTTAGTGGAGGGTGCATCTAATTATCTGTGGACGGGACCAAACGGTTATAGCTCCATTTCGGTGCAGCCTGTGGTGCCCGCCATACAGTATGCAGATACAGGTTTGTACAAAGTAACAGCTTACAGCGATTTTGGATGTACCACCATAGATTCTGTGTATATAACAGTATCACCGTCAGTAACACTTTCCGTTACTAAAAATTACGCGGTTTGCGAGGGCAGCCCGCTGCAATTTGATGCTTCCGGTGGGGGAACCTACCTGTGGACGCCCGCCACGGGGCTAAGCAACGACAGGATACCCAACCCGGCATTGGTGGCAAAAGACTCCATGAAATACCAGGTGCTTATTGAAAACCAGTACGGCTGCCGCGATTCAGCTACCGTGGAAGTAGATGTTTACCGCCGCATAAAGCTTACTGCCGGGCCGGATAAATATGTAACCGTGGGAGATACTGCTACCTTAACGCCTGCAATAACCGGCACCGCAGTTAGCTATTACTGGTCGCCGGGCATGTACATAAACAACGTAAATACGCTTAACCCAAAGGTTAACCCACCCCTGGGCGATATTACCTATACACTGCACGCTATGTCAGGCCCCGGGTGCGGTAACGGTACTGACGATGTTGTGGTGCATGTGTACGACAGCATGTACATACCCAATGCGTTTACCCCCAATAACGACGGGCACAATGATGTTTTCAGGGTGTTGCCTTTTGACAATTATACCTTAAACCGGCTGACCATATATAACCGCTGGGGCAGGGTGGTATTTAATACGGCCAACCCGGGCGAAGGATGGGATGGATGTTTTAACCAGCAGCCCCAACCACCGGGTACTTATATTTACTACCTTGAAATGACGGCCAAAAGCGGGCATAAGTTGCAGCGGCGGGGTACGCTGGTGCTGATAAGGTAACACCGGGCATTGATGCACGAAGTGGAAAATGTCCCAATCATATCAGCCATCGTCCTTGTTTCAAATTTTTCGCAGTAAATTAGTTGAAAGGAAATATATGGTTTAATTGACTGTGTTAAACCGGCATTATGCTGGGCTAACCGTGTTTCAAGGACTTCGCAATGCCCCTTGTAATAAAAATTATGATTTATACTTTTTATTACGTAAGCGTAAAACATCAGGAACATTTAAAGTGGCCTCGACAGGAATCCCCGCCTGAACGACGCAGTCGGGCAGGGAACCTGTATCTGGAGCTTCGGAAACTCTTATACTATCCATTGTACTACGAGGCCAATATGTCAAAATACCTCTTGTACTATCCTTGCCCGACCGGACTCGTCCGGGCGCGGCATTGTACTACGAGGCCAGGGTAATTTAAGTATTAATAAGTTTCGTTTTTAAGTAACGTCTTCCGGCAGCAGACTTGAAGTATTTTTCTCTTGCAACAGCGTCAAGCCTTGTTTCAAATTTTTCGCAGTAAATTAGTTGAAAGGGAATATACGGTTTAATTGACTGTGTTAAACCGGCATTATGCTGGGCTAACCGTGTTTGCAGGTCTTCGCAATGCCCCTTGTAATAAAAATTATGATTTATACTTTTTATTACGTAAGCGTAAAACATCAGGAACATTTAAAGTGGCCTCGACAGGAATCGAACCTGTATCTGGAGCTTCGGAAACTCTTATACTATCCATTGTACTACGAGGCCAAACGGCTGCAAAAATAGCAGATTTATCTGCTCAATACCAAATACGGTTTAATAAGGCTGGTATAAGGTTGGCTGCTAAGCCGGGTTGGCCTGTACTTTTAGGGTAACTTTTACATCGTCACTTAGCACCATGCTGCCTTCGCCTACATTAAAATCGCGGCGGTTAATCGTAAATTCCCCTTTAAACAGGTAGCCAGCCCCGGAAGGGGTTACCGTAATGGGGAAAGTAATGGATTTGGTGATGCCTTTAATAGTAAGATTACCGGTAATGCTGGTAGCACTAACTGCTGTGCTTGTAAAGTTTATGGTAGGATATTTTGCAAGGTTAAAATACTTCTCTTCCTTTAAATCCTTATCACGCATGTTGATGCCGGTATTAAGCGTATTAACATCAACACTGGCGTTTATTTGAGAGGCAGCAGGGTTGGCCGCATCCCACTTAATAACACCTCTTAAGCCATTTAAGCTGCCTTTGGTGCCTATACCAAAATTGCGGATAACAAAGGTAACGGCATCCTCGCTATCAACAGGCGCCAGGGTAGCTGCGGTAAAACTGCATAAAAGTATAAGTGCTAAAAAAGGTATAAGCGTCTTCTTCATGGTAAAGGCTAATATTTAACAAAACAAAACATTATGACTGATGCAAAGGTTGCCCGATTTATTATAATTAGGTTAAAACTGCGACAAAAGGCAGAAATAATGCTGCATAATAAACATGAGAGAAGTGAAACGGAAAAAATTATTGCCGTTTTTGTGCGGGGCGGGAAGTAAAAGAGGAAGTAAAACGAAAACGTACCCGGCCTTTCTCACCACAATCATTCCTCAGCAATTTACCAGGAATGACCGGGATACGTTGCGTGTATTAAATGTTTTTCATAGTGTTGAAAACGGGACAAAGTTTTTATCAGGCACGCTGAATGATGGCCAGCAGTAATGAAATAACAGCCAATACAACAAGTATGTGTATAAGGCCGCCTACGCTGTAAACAAAAACGCCAAGCAGCCAGCCAATTATTAATATTACGGCTATCAAATACAGTATTGTTCTCATAGATTAAACAATTAAAGGTTAACAAATTGATTAGCTGTAAAAGAAGTATAAAAATGATGCCAAAATGCAGGAAGCGGAGAATTATAAATGATGACCTGTTTAGTAAAGTGTTTTTATTAAAAGACGCATGGTGCTGTTAACCTTCAAGCTTTTGCAGGCACTTGCCAAGGTTGATGCCTTTACCCAAAACGGGTAAAAAAATGTCGCCCATTTTACCCACCCGTTCTAAAATATTATGTATGGTAAAATTAGAGGGGCGCAGGCCTTTTTTAACTTCTTCCCAAAGTAAAGGGGTTGATACCGTGGCCCCCGGCTTGGGCCTGGCGCTGTATGCGCAGGCAAGCGTTTGGCCTTTACGGTTCTGCAAAAAGTCAACATAAATTTTATTGCCTCTTTTTGCAAGCGAACGTTCAATACTGGTAATTGAAGGCAATTGCTGCACCGTAAGGCTGGCAATAATATGGGCAAAATCTTTTACCTGGTCGTAAGTATATTTACCACCCATCGGTATATAAACGTGCAGGCCTGTAGCGCCAGATGTTTTACAGTAGCCGTCAATACCCGCTTTGTCAAGTACATTTTTAACGGCAAGGGCAGTATCAATCACCTCGTCAAAAGTGTTTTTGGGGGCTGGGTCAATGTCAATTACTACGTAAGAGGGCTTGTCAATTTTTTGAGCGGTGGAATTCCATGGGTTCATTTCGATGCAGGCAAGGTTGGCAAGATAAAGAAGGGTGGCTTCATCATTACACATAATGTAATGGATGATTTTCTCATTGGATTCGGAAAAAACATCAATTGTTTTTACCCAGCCGGGCGCTTGCTCTCCGGCATCTTTTTGAAAGAAGCCATCATCTGCAATACCATTGGGGTTGCGCTTTAGCGACATGGGCCTGTTTTTAATATAAGGTAAAATGTAAGGGGCTATTTTTTGGTAATAGTCAATCAAATCTCCTTTGGTAATGCCCTCGCCCGGCCAAAACACCTTTAAAAGGTTGGTAAGCTGTAATGTATGCCTGTTAATGGTAACAGTTTTATTGGCAGGTGTATCGTGGCCGGCTTCTGTTTGGGCGCCTGCGCCTGCGGCTTCCGCAACAGGCACGGGCTTCTCGTTTTGTTGTTTCACTTCTTTAACATTTTTGTCTATGCGTAAACCTTCAAATACAGGGTGCCGCAGCAGGCCGCCTTCTGTTTGTTCAGTATAAGTAATATTACATACCAGTTGCGGCTTAATCCAGGTAACAGGCATATTCACTTTTACCTTTTTATTAAAGGGCGATCTGCCTGTTACCAGCGGTTGCATTTTGTTCCACAATTCCTTGAGTGATCGCTGGTTAAAACCGGTGCCTGTATGGCCCAGGTATTCAAGCGTTTTGCCCTTATAGTCGGCAAGCACCAGGGCTCCAAAATATTTGCGGCTGTTGCGTGGCTGTGTATAGCCGGCAATAATTGCTTCGCGGGTGTTATTGTGCTTTATCTTAAGCCAGTCTTTTGTGCGAACCCCGCAATGGTATTCGCTTTCCGCTTTTTTGGCAATAATACCTTCAAGGTCCTGCTTTTTTGCCACGTTAAAAAAATCAATACCGTACTCTTCAATGTGATCGCAGTAACGTACAATGCCGTTTTGGTTTTTGGGCAAAAGCTGTTTAAGAAGCTTTTTCCGCTCTGTAAGGGGCAGTTGCCGCACATCCTTCTTACTAAGAAACAAAAGGTCAAAAACATAGTACACAAGGGGCAGGTTGGTATTATCCTCGTAGTGCTGCAGCTTTTGAAAACTGGGGCGGCCTTTTTCGTCCAGCAATACTATTTCGCCGTCAAGCACCGCATCGGCTTTAATGGATTGTATGGCTTCGGCAACAGCAGGGTATTTATTAATAAACGACAGCCCGTTGCGTGAATACAGCTTTAACTTGTTGTCCTGCCAATCGGCAATAGCACGGTAGCCGTCCCATTTAATTTCATAAATCCACTCCTTGCTGTCAAAAGGTTTGTCAGTTAGCGTGGCCAGCATGGGCTTATAATACTGCTTTAGTTTAACAGGGTCAGGATCCGGTACCGGGCTTGTGTTTGTTTTTACCGTATCAGCTTTTTTTGTTGTGGCAGAATTTGCCCGTTTTTCACGGCTTGCCTTTAACGCCCCGGCAGGCGTGTAATCTTCGCTGTTGTATGTGCCGGTAGCATAATCATCACGGTGCTTAATCAGCAGCCAGCTATTATCCCTTTTGTCGCCACGGCTAACATGCACCAGCACAAAACCGCCTTTTAGCTTGCGGCCATGCAGTATAAACTTAAGCTCGCCCTTATGTATGGCAGCAAGGGCTTGTTTTTCTGTTATGGGTTCCTCGTTTGCATCAACGGGTGTAAAGGTGCCGCTGTCCCAAACAATTACATTACCGGCGCCATAATTGCCTTTGGGTATGGTGCCTTCAAAATCAATATAATCTGTGGGATGGTCTTCTACCATCATGGCAAGACGTTTATCGGCAGGGTTAAGCGAGGGGCCTTTGGGCACGGCCCAGCTTTTAAGCACGCCGCCCAGCTCAAGCCTGAAATCGTAATGCAGGTGCGAAGCGTCATGCCGCTGTACTACAAAGCGCATCCCGGTAGCTTTTTTCAGTTTGCCGCGCGGCTCTGCAGTTTGCTT